>CAMHKW010000006.1 GCA_946185835.1 uncultured Bacteroidales bacterium | reverse complement strand
AAAACAACGCTAACCGTACGTGGGCAGAGAAAGATGTAGTCAGTGCTTGGACAGCTGTTCCGTCGGAAGCTAAGGATGTTGTTTACACTGTTACCGTACCTGAGGGCACCCCTGCCGTTTACATAGCAGGTAACCTGAATGGATGGACTTTCACAGCTATGACCAAGGTTACCGACACCGAGTATACTCTGACCGTTAAGACAGATACTCCTAACGGCTACAAGTACGCTTGTGGTGCCAACTGGGCATTCGAAGAGGTAACAGCCGAAGGTGCTCCCGTAGCAGACCGCAACTGGGCTGAGAAAGATGTAGTAGCTAAGTGGAAAGACATTCCAATGGAAATTCAGGAAGTAGTCTATACCGTTACCGTTCCCGAAGGCACTCCTGCCGTTTACATCGCAGGTAACTTAAACAACTGGACGTTCACAGCCATGAATAAGGTCAGCGACACCGAGTATACTCTCACCGTAAAGACCAATACTCCTAACGGCTATAAGTATGCATGTGGCGACAGTTGGGATTACGAAGAGGTAACCGCTGAAGGCACCGCTGTGGCTGACCGCAACTGGTCAGAGAAAGACGTAGTAGCTAAGTGGAAAGCCGTTCCGGGTCAGCAAGTGGAAGTAGTCTACACCATTGTAGGTGATCCTCTGCTGCTTGGATCTAACTGGGATCTTAACGATGCTGCTAACGAGATGAAAGAAGTCAACGGACTGCTCACTCTCGTGAAAGAGAACGTAAGTCTGAATCCCGGCTCGTATAAGTACAAAGTCGTTGGTAACCACTCGTGGGATATCCAACACCCGGGAACTGGCATCGACAGCCTGCTCGTAATAGCTGAAGTGGGTATCTATACCATCACCTTCACTTACGACAAGCAAGTAGCTCTCAACGCTACTGCCGTTAAGACAGGCGATGCACAGGTTAAGTACTATGTAACCGGTAACGGTGAAGAAGGTAACCCGTGGATGGCAGGTAAGACATGGACCGGTTCGGATGTAGAGCTTGTGGATGGCACCGTGACATTCAAGGATGTTCCTGCCGGCACCTATGCATTCAAGGTGACGAAAGGCAACTGGGAATGGACAGCAGGCTACGACCAACTCGACACAGAGTGCACTACAGCCGACGTGACCCGTGGTACTGGAAATGACGACAACAACGTCATCTTCACCACCTACAAGACTCAGGATATCACTATCACCTACGTCAACGAGAAGATATGCCTGCAGGCAGACACCAAGGCCGAAGTGGTTGTAGAATACGTCACTGTTCGCTTCGCTGTTGTCGGCTGGGAGAAGGTTTACGCTTATGCATGGGACGAGACCTCGACACTGTCGGCTCAGTGGCCCGGCGACGAGATCACCTCTACTCTGAACGAAGGCTTCTACTCCTACAACCTCAAGAAGGGTGCTAACATCATCTTCAACAGCGGTAATGGCGAAGGTGCAGTACAAACCATCAACCTCGAAGGTATCAACGCTGACGTATGCTACGTCATCGGTGGTGTCAACGACGAAGGTAAGTACAACGCCACTATCGACGAGAACTGCGGCAAGGGAGAGTTGGTAGACGAAGACCTCTATATCATTGGTGACGTCAAAGGTACCGACTACGAGTGGGCTGCAAACAAAGGCGAGAAGATGACACAAATTGCTCCGAAGGTTTATACTCTCACTACCACCTTTGGTAAAGGCGACGGCGACGCATACTTCGCATTTGCGACCACTCTTGGTACAGATGCTAACGATTGGGCAACGCTGAATGCTAACCGCTTCGGACCGAAAGAGGACAACACTCTTGTTACTCTGCAAAGCGAGATTGAACTCGTCAAGATTGGTGAAAACGCCTTTAAGATTGCTTCCGGCGACTACACCGTTGCTGTCGACCTCAACACCATGAGAATGATAGTATCGCAAATAGGTGTAGGCGTAGATAACATCTCTGCAACCGCTCAGGTTCGTATCGATGGCAACATCGTTACCGCTACCTTCGACGGCAAGCAGACCATGCGTATCTTCTCGACAACAGGTCAACTCATCAATACCGTTGTCGGCAATGGCAGTGCTTCTGCACAGCTCACAGCCGGCATGTATATCATCATGGTTGGCAACGAACCGTTCAAGGCTTTCGTAAGATAATAGTATCAATCGAAAGATAATCAAAAAAATGCCCGGGCAACCGGGCATTTTTTTTGAGAAAAAACATATAATATTTGCTCAATTGAAAAACTTTGACTACTTTTGCAGTCGCGTTTGGAATGAAGGTCTTTACTTTTTGTTCTTAAGCTGCCCAGATGGCGGAATCGGTAGACGCGCTGGTCTCAAACACCAGTAGGTTCACCCCTGTGCCGGTTCGACCCCGGCTCTGGGTACAATGCAAGTCCGTTGATGCATGCATCAGCGGACTTGCTGTTTTGTGTGTCGGTATTGCGGGATTCCGGCATTGCGGCATTGCGGCTTTTCGGCATTGCGGCTTTTCGGGATTTCGGGATTCCGCAAAAAAAGAGACGCTCCCGAGGGAACGTCTTTTTTTGCAGCTTAGCGTTGCTCTGAGAGCTACGTTGCTGTCGTTTGGTGCCGGTAGCATTACTTTACGCGGCGCTCGGGAATACGAGCTTTCTTGCCGGTGAGGTCACGAAGATAGTAAAGCTTAGCGCGACGTACCTTACCATACTTGTTGATGGTGATCTTCTCTACGAAAGGTGAGTCCATCGGGAAGATACGCTCTACACCTACACCATTCGAAATCTTACGAACGGTAAAGCGCTTCTTTTCTTGGCTACCGCTGATGCGAATCACGTCGCCGCGGAACTCCTGAATACGCTCTTTGTTACCTTCTTTGATACGATAACTTACTGTTACGGTATCACCTGCTTGAAAGGCGGGAAACTCTTTTTTCTCGCCTGCGAATGCCTGCTCGGCAATCTTCATCAAATCCATTGTAGTTGATGTATTAAGATGTTGATGAACAGAGTATATACTACATTTCGGATGGTGCCCGAGGCACTTGTCCTATCCATTCGCCAGAGACTCTGCTCGAAAGTGGCTGCAAAATTACAAAAAAAAATTGAACTGCAAAAATATAATGCCAAAAATAGGTGTTGTGGTGTTTCGGTTTTTTCGGTATTTCGGCATTTCGAGATCCCGATATCCCGATATCCCGAGATCCCGATATCTCGAAATTTCTGACATCACGACCTTTTGCTCGATTTGTGCAGGTTGCGGTTGGTGTTGGTTTTCTTTTCTTGCTTGCCTTTGTTTTTCTCTTTCTCGGCTTTCTTCTCTTCCCGCTGTTTTTGGCGTAGTGCTTTCTGCTTCTTGGCATCGCCACGATTGAAGTCTTGCTGATATTTGAAGCCGAGTCCTTGCACGGTGATGGCATCGCGTAGCGAGTATTTGTCGACGGTATGTGTGTATGCTTTGGCTCGCCAGTGACCTGATGGGGTAAGCATATATTCTATGTCAAGGTTGCCGAATACAGGGCGGTTGGAGATGTCGTTGTGCCGATAGCCTAAGTTGCCGTTGATGAGCAGTCGGTTGGTTGGCTGAAGTTGTATCTGCGTCTCATATTCTTGCGAGGCGCTGCTACCCTCGCCGTCGGTACGGATGTTGAAGCCTACGGTGAAGTTGTTGGTCAGCTTCGACAGCCAGTTGTTGATTTGTCCGGTTAGTGTGCTGGTAAGCAGCGAGTATGTCTCGCCCAATCCGACGGTGGTGTTGCTTTGCATGTAGTCGGGTGTGTAGAAGCGGTTGAAGGCGAGCAGGTATATTATTTCCCGCATCAGCATCTCGTCGGTGTTGATGATCGACTTCACCTGCGATGCTACCGTCTCGTCGGACTGTGGCAGCTCAATGCCGAACGAGATAGTCGGGTTGCTCAGGTTGCCTCTGAGGTAGAGTAGGCAGTTGACGGGTATCGACGACCGTGTCGTTGCCACTTGGCTGTAGTCGGTGCCGAAGAGGTCTTTGAGTGAGGCGGTAGTCGAGTAGATGGCTGTGGCGTCTATCTGCGGATTACTCGGGCTGCCGTTGAAGATGATTTCGCTGCCTTCTTGGAAGGTAAACGAGCGGTGGATGATATTCTCTATTGTCAGTCCGAAGCTACCTGAGCTGATGGCGTACGTGCCCAGTATTCGTGCTGCTGCCGAGCGGCTGTCGTAGTCGATACGCATGGCGCCGTTGCCTTTCGCCTTCAGCATGTCGCCATTGCGGTTGATGATGACGTTGATGTTGGCATCGTCGGTGGCATCGAGCAGCAGCTGCAGGTTAAGCACCGACTCAGAGTCGGTCTTGCGCGGCACTGTTACCTTTATAGCTGTCTGTTTGGGCTGTTCCGGCTCGTCGCTTACGAACTCCACAAACGAGTCGTCTTTGGCATTGTCGGCTTTGGCAATAGAGAGCGAGAAGTCGGTATTAGGTTCGGTCACGGCATCGACCATGATGTCGCAGCGGTTGTTGTCGCCACTGATATTTACGGTGCCTGTGGCATACACATCGCCATAGAACATGCCGTCGCTGCTCGGACTGAGTGATATGGCATGGGCATTGCTCACGTCGAGGTCGATGCCATATTCGAAGTTCTTGAAGTTGTGGTGGTTGGCACGTCCGTCGACGATGATAGGCTGTCGCCGCTCGTCGTAGGCTGTGATGTGGTTGAACACGATAGCTGACGAGTCGAGCACTACGGTGTCAGAGAAGGAGTAGCGAGTGCCTAAGACGGCAATGCCGAACGAGGCATCTTTGCCGTATGGCTTACCCACGACATAGGTGTCGCTTTGTTCGCCGAACACCTTGAAATGCCCATATCCGCGCCCTTGTACGTCGTAGAGGAACTTTTTTGTCCAGTAGTTTAAGAAGGCGAGGTTGGCTGAGTCGACGTCGATGTCTAATCCCCAATAGCGACGTGCCGGTATCACCTCACCGTCGACATGTGCCACTCGGTGGTGGTTCTCTTCTACGTTGCCGTCGATGACCACACGTTTGCCTACTTTGTCGAGTGTCGCAGTGGCGTGGGCATCGCCAAGCAGGGCGTAGTTGATATGTGCGCTGTCGATACGTGCATCGGCTTCGAACATAGGGCTCGAGAACACCGAGTATACCTTTGCCCAGCCGTCGATCTTACCCGAGAAGTGTATGACGTCGTATATCTTCGTGAAGCGCAGCAGGTAGTCAAGGTCTATCTTCTGCAGTTTGACGTACAGCGAGTCGTAGTCGCTTTTGCTTGCCACTCCCATTGCTTCTATCCGTTGGTAGTCAGACCCCAACTGTAGCGAGTGTATGGTAAGTGTGGTGTCGGCAGTGCTGAAGTCGAGTGCAGAGCGCTCGATGTTCCATATCGTGTCTTGCAGCTGCACCTCGGTCGGCATTATCTGCATGCTGAAGCGCGGCTTGTGCTTGTAGAGGTCTACTTGGGTCAGTGTCGACAGCGTGCCCTTGGTGGTAGTGTCTTCGTTGAGCCAGTGAGCATCAAGGGCTATGGCATCGTTGGCGGTGGCGACATCGAGGCGAAGGGTCATATCTTTAGCTTTCGAACGAGGGTCGCTCTTGTCGGCTATGTTGTCGAGTCGTAAAATCACGCCTGCCTCTTGTCGGTCGGACTGCATGTCGAGGGCTATGTTTTTCAGATGTCTGCCATTGAACTTAACCTCAGGTGCTACTGCCTGCAGCGACATGCTGTTCCGGCTTTCGTCTATCGAGCCTTTCAGCGTGATGCTGTTTTTCGTCTTCAGGTCGATGCCTAACACGTCGGTGATGGTGTTCAGGTCGCGGGCATAGAGGTAGAACTCGGCATCGTTGGGCTGACGTCTAAGGTCAGTGCTGTTGTCGTATTCGATGAGTGAGGGCAGGTAGGTGTTAGCTATCGCCATTGCGGTGTTGCGCAGGGTCTTGAAACGATACGAGCCGGCAAGTGAGGCATTGACGAAGTCCGACTGTAGTTTTATCTCCCGGTAGCCGTTTCTCGGCTCTTTGGTCGTCGGCGGCGTGGCGGTGAGCAGCAGGCGTTTCAGGTGCAGCCGTTTGCCTTCGTTGATGAGGGTGAGGGTGTCGATGGCGACCGAACCTTCGATGTCGTCGATATGGTTGGCACATAGGTCGATATGCGAGCGGAAACGCAAGTCCGAGTCTCGTAGCTTATCTGTCAGGTGCAGCCGGTCGAGATGAATGCGTCGGAGGTCGAGGTCAGCTTGCAGGGTAGGTTTGTTTTTTCTGAGGTTCACCTGTCCGCTGAATTGCACGTCGAGGTCTTCTTCCGAGACTGACAGTGTGCAGTCGGCGCCATGGGTGTTGTATGTGCCGTCGAGGCGTATGTTTTGGTAGTTGTGGCCACGGAAGCCGAGGTGGTCGATATGCGCTGCTATGTCGCCATACAGCGGCTCTTTGTCGCTTGAGGTATATCCGTCGACTTCGATGTCGGCACTCAGCGAGCCTAACTGTGGTTCAGACAGCAGCTTGCCCAGTTCAAAAGATTTGGTCTCTAATCGTCCTCGGAAAGCTGTGTTGCGGAAGTCAATCTGCCGATAGGTGGTGTCGCTGATGGTCTCCAGCCGTTCGCTCATCCGCCGTGTCCGTAGCAAGCCGGTAGTGCTGATAGAGCCGAGTCTTGACGTGAAAGCCCCCTTGAGCGACATGCTGTCCATACGTCCGGCAAGTTGTCCGCGGTAGTGTAGTGAGCCTAAGCGCTGCATCATGTCGGGTGCCTCCACGGGGTAATCGCGCATGTCAGAGAGCAGGTCTTGCACGAGGGTGTAACTTAGATGAAAGTCTTGCAGCTGTGCCCTGAAATAGGTGCTGTCGAGGTTAGGCAGACCGGCCATGCGCATGTCGCCGTTGACGATAGTCTGTCCACGGTATCTGACAAGCATATTGTCGGCTCTCAGGCTGTCGACAGTGCCCCAGACGTTGGCGCTGAATATCAGCGGGTCGTCGATTTTGCCAAGAGCGGGTATCAGTGGTGCTAAGTCGCGCATCACCAGCGAGGCGTTGTCGATACGAAGGGTGGTGGCGGTGCGACCGATGTTACCCTCTGACTTCTCTTCAGGGAAATAAGCGTGTACTACGCTCGTCGCTATGTCTGAGCGTGGAAGGGCTATATGCATCTTAGGCATGTATGCCTCTGCCTCGGTCATGATAAAATGCGCCTCGATGGTGTTGACCTGCAAGCCCGACTTCTCGTGAACGAAGAAATGGCGTATCTCGGCGTCGATAGAGTCGGGCGAGAAGTAGTTGAGCGAGAGCAATACATTGAGCGAGTCGACCAAGATATCGTCTTTATTAAACTGAGCCGTATTGCCGGGTGTGTTGTCGGCAGTCAAGGCTTCGAGGTTTCGGTAGCTGAACGTCATGCCGTTGACCCACACGTCTTTGACTTGCAATATAGAGGTAGGGGTGTCTTTTTGCTTGTCGGTTTTGAGCAACTCGAGCAGGAAGTCGATATTTGTCTCTTCGTCGTTGTATCGGCAAAGGTTGACTTGTGAATGTCTTAGTTCGATGCGTCGAAAAGTAACACGTTTGCGTAAGAAGTCGATCATCCGGAAGTCGGCTACGGCATGTTCTACGAAAAGCAGAGTGTCGCCTTGTCGGTCGGCAAGATAGATGGAGTCGAGGTGAATATGGTTGGGTATGTCGTAGTCGACTCTGCCGATGCTCATCTCGGCAGAGAAGCGCTCAGAAAGGGCGTCAGTTACCATGCTGACGATGGCGGTCTGCACTCGCGAGTTGTTCAGCAGTGCAAACAGTCCACCCAATGCCGCCACAAGGCAGACAATGACGATGCCTGATATCTTAAAAAAACGTTTCACCTGATAATGAAGCTAACCCGGGTTCTAAGAGTCATGTTCTCTTTGGTAACGCAAACCGAATCAACCGACAAAGGTACAAAAATTATTCCACAGTGCAAAACGACGACCTTTTTGTTTGCCGATAGAGCAAGATATTGTACTTGAGAAGAGTTTCTTGCCGGCAAGTGTGAGGCGTAAATTTGGCTATTAGCGAAAAAAAGTGTAATTTTGCAGCTTGTCAGGTGCGCGAGCATCAGGAACAGGAGCGCGAGCACCCATGCTCGCGGGAATCCGAAAATCAGGAACGCGAGCACCCTTGCTCGCGGGAAAGCACCCCTGCTCGCGAAGAAACGAAGAAATATACAAGGCATATAGAAATCCTTTATTTATGGCAAAGAAAAGACATAATGTATTGAAAGTGCTCAGAGTAGTGTCGGCTGTGATATTTTGCAGTTTGCTTACTCTCATGTTTTTAGATTTCACCGGCACGTTGCATCGTTATCTTGGCTGGATGGCAAAAGTGCAGTTGTTGCCTGCCATTCTGGCTCTGAACGTAGGTGTGGTGGTAGTGCTGTTGCTGCTCACCCTGCTCTTTGGCAGGGTCTATTGTTCTGTTGTCTGTCCGTTGGGTGTGATGCAAGATGCGGTGGCGCATGTGTCGGGTAAGTCACGTCGTCATAAGTACCATCCTTCGGCAGCGCATAATGTCTTGCGCTATACTATTCTTGCCGTGTTTGTGGTTCTGATGCTTGTAGGTTTGCAGTCGATAGCCTTGCTCATAGCGCCTTATAGTGCATACGGCAGGATAGTGCAGTCGTTGTTGGCTCCGCTCTATGCCCTCGTTAACAACGGGTTGGCGGCTGTTGCCGAACGAGTAGGCAGCTATGCCTTCTACGAAACAGAGGTATGGCTACGTTCGGGACTGACGCTCGGCATCGCGCTTGTGACGTTAGCCGTGCTTGTGGTCATATCGTATCGTCGCGGTCGCCTATGGTGCAACACCGTATGTCCTGTGGGCGGGTTGCTCAGTCTGGTGTCGCGCTTTAGTCTTTTTGCTCCTGTCATCGACGCCGACAAGTGTACACACTGTCGGGCATGCGAGCGTAGCTGCAAGGCTGAGTGTATTGACGTGGACAACGCCAAGGTCGACACCTCACGTTGTGTGACGTGCATGAACTGCCTTGAGCAATGCCGTTTCTCGGCTATCAAGTACCAATGGCGATATGCCAAGTCGTCGGTTTCATCGACATCTGCTGATGCACAGACTGATACGTCACGTCGCAAGTTTGTAACCACTGCTGCTGCCCTCACTCTTGCCGGTGTGGCATCGGCACAGCATAAGTCGACCGATGGCGGTCTGGCATATATAGAGAAGAAACGTGTGCCCCGCCGTGCGGTGTCCGTCAAACCTGCCGGTTCGGTTTCGCTACGCCATTTCTCCGACCACTGCACGGCTTGTCAGCTGTGTGTGTCGGCATGTCCTTCGCAGGTGCTCCGTCCTTCAGGCAACGTGCTCACCCTCATGCAGCCTGAGATGGGATTCGAACACGGTTACTGCGGTGAGCATTGTACGCGCTGCTCCGAGGTATGCCCGACAGGTGCGATACAACCTGTTAAAGCCGAAGAACGTGAGCTCATACAACCCGGTAAGGCGGTGTGGATACGCCAGAACTGCGTGGTGCTGACCGACCATGTGAGTTGCGGCAACTGCGCCAAGCACTGCCCCGTGCATGCCATTCAGATGGTCGACACTCCCGATGGTCAGGTGCCTGCTGTCGATGAGACGCGCTGCATCGGATGCGGCAAATGCGAATATCTGTGTCCCGCACGACCTTTCTCGGCTATCTACGTCGAAGGCAACGAGACACATCAAAATATATAAGGACACTTTAAAAATAGGTTGTCTAAAACACAGCTTTTTAGACGTGCCCATAATGAATCTAAATATGAACAGACGCGAATTTATAAAAACACTCTCTGGTGGAGCCTTGCTCACCGGTGCTGCCTTGACGACGGCATGCGGCAGTAGCGAAAGCGGCAGTGCAGACATTAGTTCAGCTGCATTAGGTGACATACCAACCGACAAGATGGAATACCGTAGAGGAAAGCATGGTGAGCGTGTCTCTCTGCTTGGCTACGGGTGTATGCGCTGGCCTACCGTAGCAGGCACCTCGGCGCGGGAGTCGGATAGCGACATCGACCAGGCAGAGGTCAACCGACTTGTCGACTATGCCATAGAACATGGTGTGAACCTGTTCGACACCTCTCCCGCCTATTGCAAGGGCTACTCGGAACGTGCTACAGGCATAGCGCTGTCGCGACACCCGCGCAGCAGCTATTATATATCTACCAAACTGTCGAACTTCGCCCCCGACACCTGGGGTTACAAGCAGAGTGTGGATATGTACCGCCGGTCGCTTGAGTATCTGCAGACCGACTATATAGACTTCTATCTGTTGCATGGCTTAGGCATGGGAGGTCTTGAGAACTTCCGTCGCCGCTATGTGGACAACGGAGTACTCGACTTCTTGGTCTCTGAGCGTGCTGCGGGTCGTATCCGCAACCTTGGCTTCTCTTTCCATGGCGAGACCGACATGTTCGACTATCTGCTCAGTCTGAACGACAAATACGATTGGGACTTTGTGCTCATACAGCATAACTTCGTCGATTGGCACCATGCCAAGCAGGTTAACGCCCGCAACTCCAACTCCGAGTATCTGTATACCGAGCTTGAGAAGCTACATATCCCCGTCTTTGTGATGGAGCCGTTGCTTGGTGGTAGTCTGGCTTCGCTTAACCAATATGCCACTTCGCAACTCAAGCAACGCGAGCCGCAACGTTCGGTTGCCTCTTGGGCTTTCCGTTTTGCAGGCAACCAACAGGGTATACTCTCGGTGCTGAGTGGCATGACCTACATGGAACATCTGCAAGACAACCTGCGCACGTTCTGCCCCTTCAAGCCGTTGTCTGACGAAGAGCTCGAGATGCTCGAACGCATAGCTGACAACTACGTGAGCTATCCGTTGGTGCCTTGCACCGCCTGCCAATACTGCATGCCCTGCCCTTACGGTATCGACATACCCACTATCTTCGCTACCTATAACCGCAACATCAACCGCGGACAGGTGGTGACCGACCTCAACGACCCCGCCTACGGCAAGGCACGCCGACGCTTTCTTATCGACTATCAACGCAATGTAGAGCGCGAACGACAGGCAGACCACTGTATCGAATGTAACCAATGTAAGCCGCACTGCCCGCAACATATCAACATACCCAAGCGACTCAACGGCATCAACCAACTGGTTGAGAAACTGCGGGAAGGGTAGATAAGTTTTTATTACTGACACAATAACTTAAAAATCATCATTATGCAGCTGTTATTTATAGGCACGCAAGAGCTTCTGATTATAGCCTTGGTTGTTTTACTCTTGTTTGGCGGAGCTAAGATACCGGAGCTGATGCGCGGTATGGGTAAAGGAGTAAAAAGTTTCAAAGACGGTCTTAACGGCAACGAAGAGGAGTCGCAAAAGGCAGAGTCGAATAGTAAGTATTCTCAAAAGGCAGACTCGAATAATAAATATTCGCAGGAGCCTGAGGATAAGTAAGATGGTGATGCTCGGGAGCATTGCCTGTTAGTAAGCTTGTATTTTTGTCGGCTGAGTCGTCATCATCGGAAAACATGACTTTCTGGCAGCACTTGGATGTGTTGCGCGGTCATCTGATACGTATGCTCATAGCTTTTGTGCTATGCAGCATTGTTGCGTTTTGCTTTCGCCGACAGCTGTTCGAGGTGGTGACAGCTCCTACTCAAGCCGACTTCCCGCTGTTTGTGTTCTTACAGCGGTTCGTCGGTGATATGCAGGTGTCGCTGACTATGATCAACACCTCTCTTGCCGGGCAGTTTATGGTGCATATCCGCATGTCGCTTGTGGCGGGTCTGCTGCTCTCGATGCCATATCTGCTTTTCGAGCTGATGCGTTTCGTCTCTCCGGCTCTTTACCAAAGCGAGCGGCGTCTCTCCGTCCGTCTGCTTATAGTGTCGTATCTGATGTTCTGTATAGGAGTGTTGGTGGCATATTATATCATCTTCCCTCTCACGGTGCTCTTTCTCGGTTCGTATCAGGTAAGCGCCGAAATCGACAACCTCATCACTCTCGAATCGTATGTGTCGATGATGCTGCCTATGCTAATGCTGATGGGACTGATATTCGAACTGCCGGTGCTATGTTACCTGCTTGCCCGACTCGGACTCATCAGACCTGAGTGGCTCAGCCGCTACCGCAAGTATGCCGTGGTGGCGATATTGTGCTTGTCGGCAGTCATTACTCCCTCGGGCGATGCCTTCACCCTGCTCGTCACCGCATTGCCACTGTACGCTCTGTACGAGATATCGGTATTGGTGACCCGACATGCAGAAAAAACGAACTGACGTTTGCGTGGTAAATGAATTATGCTTAACTTTGCAGGCTCAAAAAAAGTAATCGCCGGTCATAGTAGCCGGCTAAAATAATGACTTATGGAAGATTTTAAAAGACGAATACAACAAGCCACTCGCGGACAGTGGATACGCTTTGCGGTGTGGGGAACGCTATACCTCTTGTTTCTTGTATGGCACGGCAACTGGTGGTGGGTACTGCTGCTACCCCTTATCTTCGATGCCTTTGTAACGAAGTACATCCCGTGGACATGGTGGAAGCGTTTCAAAGATACCAATGCCACACTCTATACTATCTTCTCGTGGATAGATGCCATCGTGTTTGCTTTGGTAGCCGTGTATTTTATCAACCTATATTTTTTCCAGAACTACCAGATACCATCCTCTTCGCTTGAGAAGAGCTTGCGTGTGGGTGACTTCTTGTTTGTCTCGAAGGCATCATACGGTGCTCGAGTACCCAATACCCCCCTTTCGTTTCCGCTCGTGCAACACACCTTTCCCAAATGGCTTGGTGGTACCAAGTCGTTTATCGAGCACCCGCAATGGAAATACCGTCGGTTGAAAGGTTGGGACCAACCCTCGAAAAACGATATTGTGGTGTTTAACTTCCCCGCGGGCGATACCGTGTGCTTGAAGGTGCAAAATCCCGACTACTATACCCTATGCCATTTCTACGGACACGACATGGTAAACAAACGTAAGGATATATTTGGTGATATCGTCTATCGCCCTGTCGACCGTCGCGAGAACTACGTCAAACGCTGTGTGGGCGAACCCGGTGACACCTTGCAGATTGTCAGCAACCAGGTGTTTATCAATGGCGACACGCTTCGCGATAACGAAGGGGTGCAATATAACTATTTAGTGCAGACAAAGAAAGGGCGTCTGACAAACGAATACCTCACCAAACTCGGCGTGTCGGTCGACGACCGCCGCATTCTCGCACCGCAAGAGGTGGCAGCGCAAGGACTGAGCAACAGCGCCGAGGGCGTGACATACCTGCTGCCACTCACCGCGCAGATGAAGCATAAGATAGAGAATAATACCAACATCGAGTCGGTGACTATCGAAGCCGATGTGATGCATCAGGTATATCCGTTAGGACATAACGAGTGGTCGCGCGACGACTACGGACCTATCTACATTCCTCGTCGAGGAGACCGCATACTGCTAACCGAAGAAAACTACTGGCTTTATAAGCGCGTCATCGAGACCTACGAGCACTCTACGGCTCAGATTGGTCAAGAGTATGAGTTCAAGATGAACTACTACTGGATGATGGGCGACAACCGGCATAACTCAGCCGACTCGCGTTACTGGGGATTCGTGCCCGAAGACCATATCGTCGGACGGCCTGTCTTCATCTGGCTCTCGATAGAGAAAGACCAACCATGGGGCAAAGGACATATTCGTTGGAATAGACTGTTTGATGATGCTACCCACTGAAAATCAAAATTATTATTGTCTGCTGCCTACGGCATTTCTTGCTCCTCTGAGTTGGTATCGACTCTTCCTGCACCACTTGACCGCCTTATCAGACACCGCTGCCGCTGAGGCACCGGTGGTGGAGGTGTGCGAGTCGTTTGAGAAGCAGACCATGCGCAATCGTTGCCGTATCGCCGGACCTAACGGGGTGCAGACGCTCACGGTACCTGTTGAGCACTCGGAAAGCAAACAGCTCACACGTGACGTGAAGATAAGCTACCGAACACGATGGCAACACCAGCACCTGATGGCTCTGCGTTCGGCATACCGCCATACACCTTTCTACGACTATCTGGCTGACGCTATCGTTGAGGTATATGACAGAGAGTTCACCTTCCTTGTCGACCTCAACGAAGCCATGCACGAGGCAGTGGTCGGCATGCTGCTGCACGAGCGACATCTGCCACCGCTACGACGCACTACTTGGTGGCAGGGTAGGGACGTCAACAGCGCCTTCGTCGATAGCGAGAACATACAACCATACTATCAGATTTTCGCTACCCGACAAGGCTTTCAACCTAACCTGAGCATTGTCGACTTGCTATTTAACATCGGTCCGGAAGCTATATTATATCTCCGACCGCCTAAACGATAAACCTCCGCCGGTCGCCACGTTACGATCGTTCGTAGCAAGGCGGAGATAAGAAACCGGCGCACCCACGCACTCTAAACACTGAACACTAAACTCTAAACACTAATGAACATAGACTGGCAAAATCTTGAATTTGAATATACCGAGACTCAGTATGTAGTCCGTTCGTCATACAAAGATGGTCGTTGGCAAGAGCCGTATGCTACACGTGACAAGTACATGCAGATACACGTCTGTGCCGCGGTCTTTCAGTATGGGCAAGAGGCATTCGAAGGTCTGAAGGCTTTCCGTGGTGCCGATGGCAAAGTCAGGGTGTTCCGCTGGCGTGATAACGCGGAACGTATGAATCGTTCGTGTGAGGCTTTGTATATGCCTAAGGTGCCGGACGAGCTTTTTGAGAAAGCCGTCTTCCTCTCGCTGGAGAAGAATATCGACTACTTGCCGCCATACGAAACGGGTGCGACACTTTATTTCCGCCCTATCATCATCGGCACGTCTGCCAAGATAGGTGTCGGACCTGCCACTGAATATGAGTTCCTGATGGTGGCTACACCTATCGGTCGCTATTTCAAGAGCGGCTTTGGTACCACCCCTTTCATTCTCAACCGTCATGTCGACCGGGCAGCGCCTAATGGCACCGGACCGTATAAGGTAGGTGGCAACTATGCGTCTGCCTTTCGTGCTACTGTGCCCGCTCACGAGGCAGGTTGCGGCTGTATGTTCGTTGACCCCAAGTATCATCGTTATATCGACGAATGTGGTGCTGCCAACTTCTTCGGTGTGCTACACCAAAAAGGCAAACCAACCGACGACATGAGCAGCTATACCTATGTCACACCTCGTTCGCGCAGTATCTTACCCAGCATCACCAACAACTCGCTGATGACTCTGTCTCGCGACTTAGGCATACGTGTTGAGCAACGACGTATCGAAGTGCGAGAGCTGAGCGACTTCACTGAGTGTGCCTGCTGCGGTACGGCTTCTGTGATATCGCCTATCGGTAGCGTGGTCGACCCCGACCGCAACGTCACATACAGATTCCCGTCCAAGCCGGGACCGGTATGCACGAAGCTGTATAATACGCTGCTCGACATACAGTATGGTCGCAGCTATGACCGCTACGGCTGGTGCGTGGTCATCTGATAAAAACGGGTGACAAAGCAAACAGCGCAGGCGATATCGCCTGCGCTGTTTGCTTATTACCCCTGACGTTAGGTCTAATGACTTTTTTTGGAGGGGGGAGAATTAGTATCCGAAATCGTTTATCATCTCAAAAAGCTCTGCCACCTCATCGCTAAGGTATTCGTCGATTTCGCCATCGGCAGAGTGGTATACCAGCATGTTGTTAGCGTCGTCTTCGAAGTCGATATCACTGTCTCTGAGCGAGCCTTGTGAGTAGCTTCTTACTTGTCCGGTCATCTGGCTGACGGAGTTGATAGTGACGTAGGTCTCGGTGCAGCCGGTGCCGTTGACGCTGAAGTCAACAGCCTTGAGGTCAGTGAGGTAGTCGGTGCGTTTTCGGCTAAGCATCTGTTGTAGCTCCTCAAGATGGCTTTTCAGAGTTGCATCGCTGACTCCACGGTTCAGCACTGTCTCGATGACGGTGCGCATTGGATCTACCATACTACCTTCGAGGTAGTAGGTCGCCTGACCATTCTTTTTTATTATGCCCACCCAAAGTGATAAGTTAGGCTGTTGCTCTTTGATATAATTGCCCCATGCAGTTGCAGTGGTGGCAATGGTACTCATGTCGAGTATCTCTTGTGCAGCTTCAGCATTTTCTACTTTGTTGTCGTACACCTCGAACGAGAGTATCCAATTGCCGGTGTTCTTCCGTTTGTCGGTGAAACTCTTGCTGTAACCATAGGATCCTTGCTCTGCCTTCTCGAGTTTGAACGCTTCGCCTTCCATAATCTCTTTGGCTTCGTTTTCGGAACTTCCGATTACCTTCTCTGCCAGTTTGGGCAGATAAATCGAATCAGCCGTTGGTGCGGTGGGTTCGTTGTTGCAGGATGCAAGCAGTAATAGCGCTGCTGCCAATCCTAATAAATAAGTCTTTCTCATAGTTGTTTGTTTTTATTAGTGGAGACGGTATATATACCGTCTGTGGGACATATTGATTTAGTAGAGACGGTATATATACCGTCTGTGGGACATATACCGTCTTTATCTGTGGGACATATACCGTCTTTATCGGTTTAGAGTTTGCGTAGCAGGTCTGTCATGTCGACTTGCGAGCGAATGAGTTCGTGCAGTTCGCTTATCTTGACGCGGTCTTGCTTCATGGTGTCGCGGTAGCGTACGGTGACGCATTCGTCGTTGAGCGTATCGTGGTCGATGGTGATACAGAAAGGCGTTCCGATGGCGTCTTGCCGGCGATAGCGTTTGCCGATAGAGTCCTTCTCGTCGTACTGTATGTTGAAGTCGAAGCGCAGCAGGTCCATCACCTCGCGTGCCTTCTCGGGCAGTCCGTCTTTCTTGACGAGTGGCATCACGCATGCCTTCACCGGTGCCAATACCGGGGGCAGAGAGAGTACTACGCGGCTGTCGCCGCCTTCGAGCTGCTCCTCTTTATATGCCGAACACATCACACTCAGGAACATGCGGTCGACACCGATTGATGTCTCTATTACGTAAGGAGTATAGGATTCGTTAAGCTCAGGGTCGAAATATTCGATTTTCTTACCCGAGTATTTGGCATGCTGTGAGAGGTCGAAGTTAGTACGCGAGTGTATGCCTTCCACTTCCTTGAAGCCGAATGGCATCAGGAACTCGATGTCGGTAGCTGCATTGGCATAATGTGCAAGCTTGTCGTGGTCGTGGAAGCGGTATTTCTCGTCGCCTAATCCGAGGGCTTTGTGCCAACGCAGGCGGAACTGTTTCCAATGCTCGAACCACTCTAATTCGGTGCCGGGGCGAACGAAGAACTGCATCTCCATCTGCTCGAACTCTCGCATGCGGAACACAAACTGTCGGGCTACTATCTCGTTGCGGAAAGCCTTACCTATCTGAGCTATGCCAAAGGGAACTTTCATACGTCCTGTTTTCTGAACGTTGAGGAAATTGACGAATATACCTTGTGCCGTCTCCGGACGCAGGTATATCTTCATGGCTCCTTCGGCGGTAGACCCCATCTCGGTAGAGAACATAAGGTTGAACTGACGCACGTCGGTCCAGTTGCGTGTGCCGCTGATAGGGCATACTATACCTTCGTCGAGAATAATCTGCTTGAGTTCGTCGAGGTCGTTGGCGTTCATTGCCTTCTGATAGCGCTCGTGCAGGGCGTCACGTTTCTGCTGATGCTCCACAACGCGCGGGTTGGTCTGACGATATAAAGCCTCGTCGAAACTCTCGCCAAAGCGTTTGCGTGCTTTTTGCACCTCTTTGTCAATCTTCTCGTCGTATTTGGCAATCTGGTCTTCGATGAGAACGTCGGCACGATAACGTTTTTTAGAGTCGCGGTTGTCGATAAGCGGGTCGTTGAAGGCATCGACATGCCCCGATGCTTTCCATGTGGTAGGGTGCATGAAGATGGCGGCATCGATACCTACGATATTCTCGTGGAGCTTGGTCATAGCTGCCCACCAGTATTGCTTGATGTTGTTCTTCAGTTCAACGCCGTTCTGACCGTAGTCGTAAACGGCAGCGAGACCATCGTAAATCTCGCTCGAAGGAAAGACAAAACCATATTCCTTGCAGTGAGACACGATGCTTTTAAATGTTTCTTCTTGTGTTGCCATTGTGTTATGTTGTTAAATAAATATTCGCGTCTGCAAAAATACACTTTTTTTATGTACTGACAAAAAGATACGCCATTTATAAGCATTTTTTTTTGTGACTTCGGGTGCTTGTTCAGGTGCTCGATGCTGTTCGCGTCATCACTCCATACCGTGTTGGCGCTCTCAAGCGTAAATGTCATTGCGCATTATCAAAATAGTGCAAATCGTAGACCGTATGTGATAAAAAACGATTTTTATTCGTCTGACAGCACTCTTTGGCATTTTCTTTGTTAATAAAAAATAATGTAGATAAGATAATATATTTATCTTAATCGTGAAGTTAGAGGAATGGTGTGTATGTATGATTTTTGGGGTTGTTGGTGTCATCCATTCCGATGTTTGAGTAGAAATCGTAGTGGCTCAGTATGCCGCTTTAAAAACAGGTTTTTTATGCGAGAAGCTCCGGTTATCAATGTTACTCGTCAGTTAACCGACGAAGGCAGGGTAGTTATCACTGTGGGATTTGGTTCTTGTCCTTTACGTTGTAAGAATTGCGATTCACCGATGTGTTTCGAGCGTCGTCGTTGGCGCTTATATACCACCAAAGCTCTATACGAGCTCATCATACCCGATGAGCAGTTGATGTTAGAGGGTAAGGGCGAGGTTGTGTTTACCGCCGGTGAGCCATGTATGCGTGCTAAGTTCATCATCGACCTCTATGAGATGTCGGAGCATAAGTGGCCCTTTGTGGTATGCTCGTCGCTTAATGTTCCCTCCGAGCGGGTGGAGTTGTTGGCACCCGTTGTGGCTCGTTGGGAAGTCGACATCAAGGATATGAATCCTCGTATCTACCAGTCGTACACAGGCAAAGATAACCTGCATGTGATAGAGAACCTGCGCATGCTGGCAGCTGCCGGCTATGCCGAGAGGGTGAAGGTGAAGGTGCCTTCGCTGCAGGGCTTCAACACAGCTGATGACCGCGAGCGCAGCCTCGAGCAACTTCGAGTACTCGGCTTCGAGCAGTTTATCTAACGACAAACTTTCAACAGATTTTCCTTCTTTAGATTCGGGATTTATCGGATTGTCCTTTTCGGAATGTTGAAATCCCGAGATGTCGAGATGTCGAGATGTCGAGATGTCGAGATCCCGAAATGAAAAATGATACATGGCGGCAGCGCCATGTATCATTTTTTTGTTGGGTACGCCGGTTAGCAACCGGCGGCGTGTAGAACATTAAATCATTAGAACATTTCAAATCTGTGTTCATCGGTGGCGTTTGTTGCCATAGTGTCGAGGGCGCGGGGTGGGGAAGAAGGCGTCTTCGATATGGTTGACCTCACATCGTTGCTCGTTCCAGACGATAGCTACCACGTCGAAGCGAGGTTCGAGGGTGATCTGATGATACTTGACGTAGGCATTAGCCGCCGCTGTGAGACGGCATTGGCGGTTGTAGTCGACGGCATCTTCGGGGTTCATGATGGTATCGTCGGAACGTGTCTTGACCTCGACAAACACTATCTGCGTCTTTGTAGTAGCGATGATGTCGACCTCATAGCCTGCAAACTTCCAGTTTCGTTCGATGATGCGTAGTCCTTTCTTTTGCAGTGTCTTAGCTGCCAGTTCCTCGCCTTGTTTGCCTAATTCGTTGTGTGTTGCCATGCTGTTGTTCCTTTCCTGTCAGCGTCGTAGCATGTCTTTGAGCCGTACCTGAGGGTGATGGTACTGATGGTCGGCGGGTGAGGGCTTGTGGTTGATAGCGATAGCCTGTTGCGGGCAGAAGTGTACGCAGCTGAGGCATTGAGCACACTGCTCTCCGATGACAGCTTTCTGTGTGCCTTCGGCTACGTCTGTCAGTCGGATGTTAGCCTGTGGGCATATACGCACGCACGTCCCGCACCCGATGCATTTGTCTGTCTCGACGGCAGGCTGCAACAGCGGTTGCGTCTTACGCCGCATAAAAGGCAGAGCACACAGCCACCCGGCAAGTCCCCATGCTCCGTAATGATGTGCTCGGCGGCGTGCTTTGATGTCGGAGGCTATCTTTTCTACCCGGCTTGCAAAACGGCTGAATTTCCAGCTCTGCTCGTTGGGGTTACGTCCGAAGCCGATGGCACTGCAATCGGGTACACGCACCTTATGACAGTAGTCGACGCTGATGCCTTTGCGCCTGAGGATACGCTCTACAGCCCAAACGGCGTTACCGGTCTGTGCACCGCATGGTATCACGATAAAGACGTATGCTTCGGGCGATATCGACAGCCGCTCTACTAACTCGCATACCGGTGCCGGTGGGTTGAAATAGTAGGTAGGGTAGACTAAGCCAATTAGTTTCTGAGATGTCAGGTCTCTTCCTACAGCGTCGTACATCGACACCACCTCTTCTTTAGGTGTGCCTTCGGCTGATGCATTATTAAGGCGTTCGGCAATCTGACGTGCGATAGCGAGGCAGTTGCCTGTGCCTGAGAAATATAGAATCATAGTAGTGCGGTGATAGGTGGGTGGGGGCGTTATGGCAGTGAGTTGTATTGTTCGTCGGTGACGGGTTCTAACCACTCGTTTGTGGCATCTTTTTGCAGTTGGGTATGCATTGCAAGGTGTTGCATCCAGCTGTTGGCTGCTGCTCCGTGCCAGTGTTTGACGCCTTCGGGTATGGCGATGACCGTGCCCTCTCGCAGTGGTATTGCCGGCTTGCCCCATTCTTGATACCAGCCTCTGCCATATACGCATACGAGCACTTGCACGGCGCCGTGGTGTATGTGCCAGTGGTTGCGGCATCCCGGCTCGAAGGTTACGTTGTCGAAGCCGGCGTTCATGTGGCAAAGGTAGCTGTTGCCGGTGAAATACTGAGCGTAGTCGCTGTTGGGTTTTCCCATCGGCCATGCCGACTTCAGGTCTATTGCGTTGTCGGCGTTGACTGTCAGCACTCGTCCGAGTGTCTGTTCGGGTACTCCCATGTTACGTGCTCCGGCTATGTGAGCTTGCAGCTGTGGCTCTACGCCGTGCATAGCACTCAGTGCGCTGACGGTGACCAGCTCGCGGTCGGCATAAGTGAGGTTGTCGCGGGCAAAGATATCGCCGAACAGATGTGCCTTAAGGTAGTAGTCGGTTGCGGGCGCGAAGGTGTAGTCGAAGGGCTTGCCGGTGAGCATAGTCTGCACCTCTGTTCCCTGCCGCAGTGCGTCGTAGTCGGCAGCCATGGGTGAGGCGTCGGTACCTTCGATGGTCACAGCGTCGGGACGTGTGCTGCGTTCGTCTAACACCTGCTTGAGGGTGCCCAACGCATTCAGGCTGCGCGGGAAACCCGTATAGGCATAGAGGTGTGACAACGCTTCTTTGACCTGACTGACCGTCAGACCGGCATCCAAGCCTCTGTTGATAGCAAGGCTCAGGGCGTTTTGGTTGCCCTCAGCCTCGTAGCGAGCGATGGCAGCCATGCAGTCTGCCTGCTCGGGTGTGAACGATAGTGTCTTCATTTTGGTGTTGTGTGTCTGTATTGAATCTGACTTGCCAGAGTTAGAACGTGACGTGCACGCTACCAGTGCCACTGCTGTGGCAGCAAGAATAAGAAAAGTGGTTGGTTTCATAAGCGTGTATGTTGTGTTATTATTAGTCGAAGCACCATTTGATGCCCAGACATGGGTTGACCATCCAGCCGGCACCGGCGAAGTTATAGCTGAATTCGATTTCGGTACCGATGTTGAGTTGTGGACAGCGGAACCATCGTCCGACGTTATACCACAGTTGCGGTTCGGTGAGTATGACGAACGACTGCCGTGTGGGGTCGGTATAGCTATCGGTGGCGCGGTTGTAGACGCTCTGTTTCTGCCCCCATACGTCGAGGAAACCGGAGAAACGCAACCCGGGAGCAGTGCAGAAGTCGTCGCACCCCCATACGAAGGTGAATTGTAGGGGAGCCATGTTTTTCAAACCATTGTCGGCATTACCGATATATTTATATAACAGCTCGAGGTTGAAGATGTTTTTGTAGTCGTCGGTATGCAGGCAGTAGTTGAGTCCGACCAGCGCTGCATGATGTATGCCGTATCCCAGATAGCTGCCGTCGGCTTTAGTGGCAAGTCCGAAGCCGCCGTCGTATTCTACTTGTATGCTGAGGTCTTTGGCTGCGGTCTGCTGCCAGAAGTTAAGGCAACGAGCTATCTCCCAATAAGCGAGGAAAGGCATGTTCTTTGGGTCACCTTTGTGAATAGAGTAGTCGAAATCGACGAAGGCGAAGGTATTGCCCCAGTTGTCGGGGTAGAAAAGTTCGACGGTGGTGGTCACGCGTGGCGAACGCTGGTTGGCGCATGCGGTGCCCAGACTGCCGAAGTCGTAGAACGCCTGTATGTTGGTGCCGGCAAAAGCAGCTGCCGACAGCGCAAACAAGGCTGTAGCAAGAAGAGTGCGTTTCATGGGGTATTGTTTAGTGTTTAGAGGACGTGGGTACGCCGGTTTCTTATCTCCGCCTTGCTACGAACGATCGTAACGTGGTAACCGGCGGCAATGGACGTTGAATGAGAGATTAGAGTTTAGAGTGCGTGGGTACGCCGGTTTCTTATCTCCGCCTTGCTACGAACGATTGTAACGTGGTAACCGGCGGCAATGGACGTTGAATGAGAGATTAGAGTTTAGAGTCGTCTTTTTTGTTCTTCAGGTGTGTGAAGAAGATGTTCACTATTATGATGGCTAATGTACCGAGCAGAGCTTCTACAAACATGCCGCTACCGCATAGGCAGCCTATGGCAGCTGCGCACCATACGGTGGCAGCAGTGGTTAGTCCTTTGACGGTGTCGCCGTCTTTGAAGATGATGCCGGCACCCAGGAAACCGATGCCCGACACTACCTGGGCTATGATACGCGAGTTGTCGCCACCGAAAATAGAAGGAGACATAAGTACATACAAGGCACTGCCGATGGCAATAAGCGACACAGTGCGTGTGCCCACTACTTTACCGTGGAAAGCTCGTTCCAAACCTATCAGGTAGCCGCAGAGGGTGGCTGCCACTAATTTGCTAAGCAGCATCAGCCAATCGGTCTGCATCAAGTATTCTTTCATAGTAATGCTGTTTTTGCGTCTATATGACTAATCTGTTATTTCCTATTTTATTGTTTTGGTTGCGTGTGAGGAGCGCTTCGCTACCGCGCACCAAAAGACTGCCGCAAAGGTAAAGATAATTTTTGTGATTTGCAAATTTATAGGGCACTTCTAATAAAGTTGAATTATTAGAAGTGCCCTATTTTTGTGTTATCTGAGCATAGGTGGCGGACCGGAAGGTATCTTGTTGGGGTTGCCGCTCGGGTTGGACTCTACCATCTCTTGCATGAAAGCAGCCCGTCCTTTAGCTTTCAGGTCGCCCATACGATTGAGTTTGTAGGTGAAGGTGAGCATGAAGTAAGTGGGTAGGGTGTTGAACTTCTGGTACTGCACTGCGTTTTCCGATACGACCTGCACTATGTTTTTCTTTTGTGCGAGCATGTCGTATACGTTGAGGGCGAGCGAAGCTACGCCCCACGATTTTGTGATGGAGGCGTTCCATATCAGTTCGTTGACGTCGCTGAGTCGATAGCCGTAGCGAGCGGTATAGCCTATGTCGGTGGCTATCTCCCATGAGCGTGGCAGGTGGAAGGTCATGTCGCCGGTCACCGACCAGTCGAAGACGTTACTCAGACTCTGTGCGCTGAGGTTGTTGTTTGTTCGCGAATAGGTAAAGCTGCCCTTTACTCCCACGTCGACGATGTTATGTGTGAGTCGGAGTGTGAGGTCTTCTTGTGCTCTGAGGTTGCCTGTTCGGCTCTCGTCGCCGAGCATCCATGTGTTATCCTCTATCATGGTGGCTATCTGCGATGCCGACATCTCTCTTGCTACATAGGCTATGCGTTGGTTGTAACTCAGCGAAGTACGTGTGTGGAACTGCATCAGCTTGTTGGCAAAGGGTGTGTTATACATGAAGTCGCCACTCAACCACCATGGTAAAGCCTGAGCGTTGACGGTCTGCTGATAGAGTTTGCCGTTCTCGTCGTAGATGCTGTTGCTCACAAGGGCATCTTTGGTGAGAGTGCCGTGCAGACCTGTCATGATGCTCGAGAAGCGGTCTTGGTTGTATCTGGAATACATCAGGTGCAGGTTATGTGCAAATGCAGGTACTAAGTTGAGGTTACCTACCGTCTCGTTCATGGCGTTGGAGTTGTCTTTCACCGGCTCCATCTGTGTGGCTGTAGGCTGTGTGGTGCGTCCGCGGTAGCGGATGCGGGCAAACTCCTTCTTGCCGAACTTATATTTGAACGACACGTTAGGCGAGACGTTGAACACCGAGAGCAGTGTGTCGCGTATCAGTCCGTTGCCATAACGCGTCTCCGACAAGGTCTGCGAGGGGTTGAGTTTGACACCTGCCGTCAGGTCGAAGAGTTTTTCTACCCAGCGATAGTTGAATTCTACCGACTCGTCAAAGAAAGTGGTCTTCAGTGAGTTGGAATAGTCAGCATCGAGCATGGTGCGGGCACTGTCGTTATATTGCTGCTTGCTCGAACTACGGTTATTGCCCGAAAAGCGTAGTACGGTTTCTAACAGGTGGTTGTTCTTATACAGAGGCTCGACATACGACACTCGCAGCCGGTACGAGACGTTATTCTGCCGTTTGTCGGTCCACTGGTTGACCGAGGCGATAGGCGTCTCGGTATACGATACGTTATTCGAGAAGTTGTGTGAGTCGCCTGTGGTGTTGTCATAGCTCACGTAGGCGTTGAGGGTGATGGAGCGACCGGGCTTTAGAAACTTATAGTTATAGATAGCTCTCATGCCTGCTGCGATGTCCGACGATGCTCCTATGTTCGACTGTCGTCCTTCTGTTGTCAGCACGCTGCCGGTGAAGTAGTCGTAGGCTCTGTACGAGTCGGAGACGGTGCGAGTGTATGATATCTCAGGTTTGAGCAACAGCGAGCTTACCGAGTCGATTTTCCATTCGAACTCGAGACGCGTCTTCACATCCCACGTGTTCGACTGTTTGGATGAGGTGTCGTTTTGGTTGTAGGTATACTGGTCGCTCCACTGCTCTTTCTCGCTCTTGGTGTGGGTGTCGTTAAAGGAATGGTTGAACTGCACATCGCCTCCGTATGTCCATCCGTTCTTACCTTCGGCGTTGGTGTTGACGCCTATGTTCTCGTTCCATGTGATACCTTGGTTTTGTCCGCCCCAGTTACCGCGACCGCGACCGGAGCGCAGCTGGTTGACGTTGTTGGCTCCACCGATGACGGTGGTCTGACTCTCGCCCGAGAGTATGTTCATAAAAGCAGAGGCGTTGTATCTGAAGTCTTGCCTGAAGAAGTTCTTGTCGTAGCCGAAGTATTTGCCGTCGTCGCTTATCATGTCGGCTCCGAGTCCGCCGGCGAAGTTGCCGAACATACCTTTCTTTCGGTTCTCTTTGAGTTGCAGGTTGATGATACGTTCGGTGTCGTCGTCTTCGAAGCCGGTGAGCTTAGCCATGTCAGACTTCTCGTCGATGACTTGTATCTTATTGATCATCTCGGCGGGTATGTTCTTGGTGGCAGCTTGCACGTCGTCGCCGAAGAACTTCTTGCCGTCGATACGTATCGCTTTGATGGTCTCTCCGTTGACGGTGACGTTACCCTCTTTGTCGACTTCCACGCCGTTCATCTTCTTTAGCAGCTCTTCTACCGTGGCGTTCTCTGCCACCTGATAGGCGGCGGTGTTGTATTCGAGCGTGTCGCCTTTGACCACCATCTCGGCAGCCTTACCTGCCACCTCTACCTCTGCCAAGGCAGTGACGTCTTCTTTGAGTCTGATGGCTTTCATCTCGACGTCTGCATCTGCCACTCTTACAGCTACCGACTTCTCTTGGTAGCCTACACTGCTGACCACCACATGGTATCTGCCATTGGCTACATGCTGCAGCACATAACTGCCATCGGCGGCGGTCTGCACGCCCGTCACCATCACCGAGTCTTGCCAACTGCCGTTTACGGGGGCAAACAGACGCACTGTCGCCATCTCTAACGGCTCTGCGTTGTCAGCGTTTCTCACTTTCCCGGTAACATCCCATTGCGCATAGCATATCTGAGCAAGCGCAAGAATCATCAACACTAATCTGAATCTCATCTAATCTGAAATATGAAATATGAAATACGTTCTTTAATGTAAAGCACGCATAATGATATAACAAAAAAAGTGCCAAAGACGACTGACATTACTTTTTATCTGAATTTTTTGCCGCCGGTACCAGCGTACCCCCGTGTGTGGTAAACATCAACATATAGAGACGGATATATAGCAGAGACGGTATATATACCGTCTCTACAACCGAAATACAACCGTATATCGTTTGGTGCCAATCGCCATGTCGTCTCATCGCGATGGGCTTAGCATCTGTTCGAGTCGGCTGAGCGCGTTTGTCATATCCTGTTCGAAGCGGCTATGTGTAAGCAGAAAGTCGTTGACGCCGTCAGCTAACGTGAGGTATAGCTCGCGGTCCATCTGCTCGACATATTCGGCTACGGCAACTTCAATGTCGTCGCGCTGCCGACTTATTGACGAATGCAGATAGACCTGCATCTTCTGATGCAGAAAACAAAATGCTATGTCTATAGTCTGTCGGGTCATGTGAGGTCGGCTTCGTCTGTTAGAGGTTAGCCCGCTGTGTCAGTCCGCCGGTTACCACGTTACGATCGTTCGTAGCAAGGCGGAGATAAGAAACAGGCGTACCCACGTTGCTGTTAGAGGTCAGACTGCCTTGAACTGTCGTTGTTGTTGGTCGTAGCGGTAGCCATGGCTTTTGAGGTATGCCTTCAGTTCGTCAGGGTCGGTGTCAAAGCAGTAGCACAGCGACTCAAGGGTGTCGAACTCTTCGTCGCGTAGCAGCATGTTGACCGAGGATACAAGTATGGCAGGATGGTGTGGCAGATGTTCCATTGCCACTACATGTTTTTCAGTATCTCGACGCACTCTTCTACGGTGGTGGCATCGTTGAGTCGGCTGTCGATAGGGCATTGTGCGGACTTGTCGTTGTTGAGTATCTGCTCAACCTCTTGTGTGGCGTGCACCTCTACGCCGGCTTGCTCGAAGAGTTCGCGTGCCGGTGTGCAGATGATATTGGTGTATACCTTTTTCACGCCTCCTGCTATCATCAGTGCTGCAGCTGCTTTGCCTATTATCTTATCGGCAACGACGGCACCTTGCAGGCGTTTGGGATCTTGCTGTATGAGTTGCAGCAGGTCTTTGACGCCGCGGTTCCGGTGTTGTGTGGTGATGCCGCGGTTTCTTACCAGCAGGCTCAGTCCATTCTCGTTGAGCATGCCGAGCATCTGTTCGCCATCGATGCTGACGATGTGGTATTGGCGTTTGCCGAGTCCTATTTTAGCTGCATGTTCGATGGTGTGTATGCCATGTCGTGAGTTGATACGTTGGATGAGTGCTGAGGCGTCGTCGCCTTTCTCAGAGGGGTAGTTGAATACTAAGTCGACGCACGCTTGGTCGAGTGCTACGGGGTCGAGTGAGGCAAGAATGCCGATGTCGCTCATCTCGGGGTCAGCGGGGTGCGAGTCGCAGTCGCAGTCGACAGAGAGGTTATTCACTACGTTGATATAGAGTATGCGTTCGCCATTGCCGAAGTAGTTATGTACGGCTTGTGCTGCGGCTGCCATCGACTCGAGGAAGCCGTCTTGGTTGCCGGTGTGGTTCCATGTCTCCACCACGTCTTCGGTCACTCCTGCCGAGTGTATATAGGCTTTGCCGGCTGCCGATGCCACGCCTATCGACTGGTTTTTGAGTACGCCGCCGAAGCCGCCCATGGCATGCCCTTTGAAGTGTGCGAGGCTAATCATGAAGTCGTAGTTGCGCATGTGAGTACCTACGCGGTCGTAGTGTATCCATGTCGAGTCAGCCACAGGAATGCAGAAGTCGCCTTCTTCGTCCATCAGGTCGACTTTAGCGATGTTGGTAAAGCCGTGGTCGCGAATAGTCTGCCAGTGAGCTTCGGTGGTGTTGCGCCGACCGGCATAGGCGGTGTTGCACTCTACGATGGTACCATTGACGCTGTTGACTAACTGCTGTATCAGTTGCGGCTTGAGGTAGTTATGTCCGCCTGCCTCGCCCGTCGAAATCTTAACGGCAACTCTGCCGGTGGCGGGGCGTCCTAAGGCTTCGTAGATACGTACCAGAGCAGCCGGTGAGATCTCTTGTGTCATGTACACTACCGAAGGCTCAGTCTCCGTGTCTTGCGGGGTACTGTTGGCATTGGTCTTGGTGCAGGAAGCAAACATAGCTATTGTGGCTAAAAGGAATAATACTTTTTTCATTGTTGTGGTGTTTTATTGTGTATGTGTTTTAGTGTTTATTCGGGGATGTCGCTTAAATTAAAGATGTTGGCATCATCTTCTTCGGTGAAGTAGAAGTCGGAGTCTTCTCCCAGCCAGCGGAAGCGGAAGATAGCCGATTGTATGAAATATCCGTCGAATCCGCTGATGAAAGTGTAGTAGGTGTGTCCTTCTTCGAATTTGAGGTGGGTGTTTACTCCATCGTTTACCATCGCTTGTACTCCATAGTACGGCTTGATGTTAGGCGTTTCTATCATTTCCATTGTCCAATAAACAAAGAAATCGAAAGGAGCCATGTCGGGGTCACCTTCTAATTCGGCACTGTCGCGTGTGGTTGCCATATACGGGAAGTTAGAGAGTATAGCGCCGGTAGAGTCGACGGGGTAGATATAGTCCCAATAGCCTTTCACTCGGTATTCGACATGTGCATCGATAACGCTTTCTTTGGTAGTGTGTATCTTCACGAGGTTGAGTTTGCTGATAGGCTCCAGCGTCACCGGATTAACGGCGAAGGCAAACACCCAATAGTCGGTGTCGGGTATCAGTGAGGTGAAGAAGTGTTTGGTCGGACCATATTGCAGTGCATGACTTGCGAAAGGCGCTATGTTAAACTCCCCGGCTTTGAGCAGTTCGTTGCGCCACGCGAGGTACTTGAGGTTGGCTGAGTCGATGGCGAGCATCATAAACTGCTTAGGCTGAGTGAAGGGGTCGACGGCGTCTAATGTCTCTTCGATAGAAATCAGATAGTAGGCTTCTTGGTCGGTGGTGAAACTGCATTCCGCAAACCCTGACGACACTAAGTCGATATTCATCTTGACATTGACGTTGTAGGTGTCGACCCACGCGGCTTCGGGGTTGCAACCTATAGCAGCTACCATCAAGAGTATCAGCAGTATGTATTGGTATGTCTTATTCATAACGCTCCCTTTCTTTTTCTTCTTCTTGCAGAAGTGTCTGTACCGAATATATGAATCTGAGGCATGTAGGCACGTGTCCGCCATAGTGCCCGAAGTTGTATACGATATTGGCGTTTTCCCATTTCGATTTGGCATTGGTGGCGTTGGTGTAAGGTACTGTCTCGTCGTCGATAGAGTGCATTATATATACGCTTGCCTTCGGCACCCAGTTGTATGAGGTGATAGAGTTGGTGGTCATGGCTTTGTAAAGCTCTGCCACTTTGTCCGACGACTGGTTCATACCCTCGGGTGTGAGCAGCTCGTGAGTCACGTAAGTGCCAATCATCTTGTTGATTTGTGCCGAGGTGTATTGTTTGCTGTTAATCCAGTCGTCTAATTTGTCGTAAAGCCAATCCTGAACTATGTCGTTCATGTTTATTTTCAGTTTGTTGCCTCGTATCATACCTTGAAGCACGAGTGGCACAGCCACCGGATATCCGGCGGTGTCGGTTGTCACGAAGCGCTCGTATGTAGCTTTTACGTCGTATGGCCCGCCTCCGGCAAACACGCGATGTATCTTCACGTAGTTGTCGTTTTCGGGTTGGCTGTATGACGTCTCTATCAGGTATTCTACTGCCATGGTAGTGGCTCCGCCTTGGCTGTAGCCCATCAGGTATATGTCGTCGTTTAGTGGTTCTCTGCCGATAGCCTTGAGCCATGGGCGCACGGCGAAGTACATATCTAAAACGTTGCGTGCTGTCAGTTGCATCACCAGATACGGGTGCACCTCTTTGCCGGTGATGCCGTAGCCCATGTAGTCGGGTATGATAAGTCCGTATCCTAACTTGACGAGCACTCCTTCTAACGAGAAGCAGTTGCTGGGAGCTTCGGCGTTGGAGCATACGGTGTAGTGACTGACCAAGATCATGCGCTTCGGACGTCCGTCACGCGGCAGCATCACCTTGCCTGACAAGGTGACAGGCTCTATGTTGCTGTCTAAGCTGGGGTAGCTGCCCACCACCTCTATGACATGATTCTGGTTGCCGTATTTGAGCAGCTGCTGTGCCACGTTGGCAGCGGTAGTGCTGTTGGTGCGGCGTTCTACCACCTGAGAGACATCGCCTTCGTCGTAGGCAGTGATGTCGGCAATGGCGTTGATGCTGGTGCCGTCGGGCAGGTAGCAGTTGTCGGGCAGACCGTCGCTCAGGTCGGTCTCGTGCTGACTGATGACGCGAAACGAAAGACCTTTGGCTGCCTCGATGTCGGTGAAGTCGACATATTGCTCACCCGCAAAACGGCAACCTGTCAGGGCAGGGATGAGCAGAGCGAGTATGAGTTTGAAGTTTTTCATTGTTGTCGGGTTTTAATTAGAAACTGACACCTATACTTGCGCTTATTATCTTCGAGCTGACCATGAAGATGGTGTTCATGTCTTTTATAGAGTACAAGCCACCTGCGTCGATATTAAAGGCGAAGCGTTTGTATGTCACGCTCAGACCTATCACTCTCAGGTCGACGGCATACCCTACGTCGGTGTGCTGCCCTTCCGAGTTGACCTCGGTGCCGGTGTTAAAGCCTGCGCCGATGCCTAAGCCCGAGTAGAGGTTGACATACGGATGGTGCAGATACGTAAAGCGTATCGTGGGCATGACGACGATGTTGGCGAAGTAATGTCCGGGGTCGGTGCCGATGACGGCTCCTTTGCCGTTGCGTGTGACGTCGGTCCAGTTCACCTCGCTTATGTCTATCGTCAGACCTACTGAGAACCAGTAGTTAGGGTGATAATGGTACTCAGCCCACAGGTGCTGGTTGTGGTGGTAGTTTTCGGCATAGGTGCGGGTAAACGACTCAGGCATGGTGCTCACTATATAGGTGGGGTTATGCCATATCAGACTCTCGAACAGCTGGTCGCCCCAACCGAGACGTACCTCATGTCGCCACCCGATACGCTCTTCTTTGGTGGTGGCATGCGCACTCGCGAAGACAGAGCATGCTAATAATATGAAAAAAAATATGCGTTTCACGTAGCAAAGGTAATATAAAGTTTTGAAATATGCAAGTTTTTGTGATTTTCGGTATTGTATTTACGATGTCGGTATTGTCATCGCAGCTGATACTTCTCTCTGAGGTGTTCGAAGTCGGCGGGTGACAGTCGGAGCTGTCGGTCGATGTGTTCGAGCCAGTCGTGTGGCTGCTTGGTTGGCAGCGGTATGTCATGTTGTGGTATGGCAAGTCGCTTGATGCCGAGAAAATCGGAGAGTGCTGCCAAGCACATGTTGGTGGCATTCACTTTCCCTTGTACGGTGTAGCCTGCGATATGGTATGTGCCTATCAGGCAACGGCGTAGCATGTCGGTATTGATGTGTGGTTCGCCTTCCCATGTGTCGATGACGTAGGTCTTGCCGGCATTGCTGTTGTCGAGTGCTGCTTTCTCGTCGACCACACCTCCGCGGGCGGCGTTGATGATGCATGCCTGCGGCTTGCAAAGGCTGAGCAGATGTGCGTCGCAAAGGTGGTATGTGGCAAACTGTCCTTCTCGGGTCAGTGGCGTATGGAACGTGATGATGTCGGCTTGCCGGGCTAACAGTTCGAGGCTGATACCCATACCTTTGGGCGGGTCTGACACCACTACGCGGTAGCCACGGCGCTGTGCCATCTCGACGACCTTGCTGCCCACGTTGCCAACACCCACCACGCCTATCGTCGGAGGTGTGGCAGAAGCAGGCAGCGTGGTCTCTATCTTGTCGACTGCGGCTTCGATGTAGTCGCACACACCTTGCGCATTGCATCCCGGGGCGTTGATCCAGCTGATGCCTCTTGTGGCGCAGTATGCCTTGTCGATATGGTCGTGACCGATGGTGGCAGTGGCGATAAAACGTACCGCCGAGCCTTCGAGCAGCGAGGCATCGCAACGGGTGCGAGTGCGGATAATCAGCGCCGTGGCATCTCTCACCTTCGTCGGCGTGAACTCCTCAGGCTCGAGGTACTGCACTTCGGCGTATGGCTCGATGATGCCTTCGATAAATGGTATATGTCGGTCGATTAAAATTTTCATTGGTCTAACATCTAACAGGCGAAGCCGGTCTAACCTCTAACAGCAACGCGGTCTAACATCTATTCCACTACGATCTTAAACGTGCGGTCGGATGTGGTGGTGTTGAGTTGTAGGATATATAGTCCTTTCTGCGTGGGAGCACTAAAGGTGTTGGTGCCGTCACTCAGATTGAATCGGTCGACTTCTGCTCCGGTGCTGTTGTATAGTATGGCTTCTGAAGCGTCGGTGTTGTGTATGGTGATGGTCTGCCCTCTGTCAGCGAGAGTGGGGTTGACGCGTATCTTTTTGGCGGTTAGGCTTACCTCTTTTTGGCACGACATCATGCTTACCCCACGGCTGTCGGTCAGCATCACCGAGTAGCTGTCGCCATCTTGCAGTTGCTCGCTAAGGTACGAGTGTGTGGCGCCCTCTATGGGTGCTCCGTTTCGGTACCATTGGAAGGTGGTGAAGTCGTAGCCGCCGTTGTAGTCGCGGGTGAGCACTGCCATCACGTCGTCCCATGCCTGCTCAATCACCGACGAGGGGTACAGCAGGTTGAACGCGACGGGGCGTAATGTCACTATGTCGCCATTAAACAGCAGCGTGAGGTGCACCTCATAACGCCCCGCTTTGATACCCTCAGGTATGGGTATGTTAACGATGGTGTCGTTTTCGGTATCTAACTCTATGGTGCCGTCTTCGAAGCCTGCTTGCAGCGCTTCGGGTGTGAATTCGTAGTGCAGTGCGTCGTACCAGCCATCGCGCAGCTCGAGCAGCACCGTCATCTCCGGGGCGTCGGCGCAGTGGTCGTCGATGGTGGCACTGTTGAGCACGAGTTTGTTGAGCACGAGGTTGATGACTAAGATGCTGTCGCAACCGTCAACCGACTTATATGGTATCTGATGTTCGCCTTCTTCGGCAAAGGTGTACCCATCGTACTCGAAGGTGTCGCCTTCGGTGATGGTGTCGCTACGATGTGTGTAGACGGGGTATACGAAGCTAAGGTGCAGTGTGACCACGCTGTCGCAACCGTATATGGTGGGCAGAGTGCGGGTGTAGTCGCCCGGAGCGTAGAACGTCTCGCCTGCCCATTGGTACGAGGTAGGGGTGTTGACAAAAGGATTGACACATACATAGTCGGAGAACTCGATGCCTGAGTAGTTGGGATAGTATCCAAGGTGCATCACCACGGTGCTGTCGCAGCCGTTGGCAGCCGTGTATATGCGTTCGTAGTCGCCTGCCTTGTCGTAGCTCACGCCGTCCCATTCCACGGGCTGGTTATGGCACATGTACGTGCTGAACTCCTCTTTCGGGCTGTCGAGTACGTGTAGCGTAAGCTCGAGTATGCTGTCGCAGCCAAACATGTCGGGGTAGGTGACGCGGTAGGTCTTGTCCTCTGTGCATTCCATCCCTTCCCATGGGTATACCTCGCCTTGGCAGATGGTGGCTTCTGAGGGATAGGTGTGGGGATAATGCTTCGTTACGCTGATGATTACAGTGCTGTCGCAGCCTAACGTGGTAGTGGTGTAGCGCGGGTAGATGCCGGTGTTGTCGAACGTCTCGCCTCCCCATTCGAAGACGTCGCCATCGCAGATGTCGACATAAAGATGTCCGATTCCGGTGTGGTTGACATTAAGCGTGAGGCGAACGATGCTGTCGGTGTTGAGCTCCGTCAGAAACGTCTTCTCGTATACGTCGGGCTGGCTTATGTCGGTGCCGTAGAAGTCGTAGGTGGTGTTATCGCAGATGGTGGCTTCCTGGTTGGTGATGATAGGCTTGGTGATACGCTTGCCATCGTTGATGATGTCGGTGGCGGAGCCTATGTTGGCGGCATAGGCGGTGTTGTCGTTGAGTCCGTAAATGATGCCGGTGATACCCCCCGGACAACTGAGGTTATAGTAGCGGTTGGCAGACAGCCCGATGCGCACGTACGAGTAATCGGGGTTCTGACTCACCGCCTTAAATGGCAGGGTGAAGGTGTTGTTGTTATTCTGAAGGTCTCCGACCGAAGCGGTGGGTACGATGAGGTTAGCGTAAGTGGTGAACTTACTATTGTCGTTATACTTAGGGAAGGTAAAGGTGTAGAACTGTGCTTGCGTGGTGAGTTGTTCCAAAGGTGATATCCACACCATGGCTGGGTCACCGTGGTGGCTGTCGTTGTAGTCGGCACAAGTGAGATATTGGTAGCAGCAGATGGGTCCGGTGGCTTCGATATAGAGTGTCTCGCGCGACTCGTAGAACACGAAGTCGTTCTCTTTGCCGGCGTCGAGAGTGGTGAGCCATGTGCCGTCGACTCTGACTTTGATGCCGTCGGCAAGCGACATCATACGTAGTATGGTACGAGTCTGCGAGCTGACAGACGCTACTATAAAACGTTGTCCCCATCGGTCGGTGGGGTAGGCTTGTTCCATGCAGTAGTCGTTGCTCGTCGTCTGGTCGCGTGGCACATTGGCGGCGCTGTTGCCTTGGAAGACAGCTATCGGCTTGTTCGACTTGAGTGTGGTGCCGCTAAGCTCGGCGTTGCTCGTAGCACTCATCACGCAGTAGGTCTGACCTTTGTCGAGGCTCACCTTGTAGGTGCTGCCCGCTGTGTGTGAGTCGCTGGTAAGCACCGAAGGGGTGATGTCGACCTCAGTGCCATCGTCGGTGGCTACTATGGCTGCAAAAGCAGGCTGGGTGCTGCGAGCGGTATACGTAAGGGCCATGTATTCGGTGCCTAACGAACCGGTGGGAAGTATCATGCTCACATCCACCGACGCTGAGGCTTCCGACGAGGCATAGACCGAAATAGGGTGGTCGGCTACAATATGCAGACCTTTGTTCTCGACCTTACCGCCTTCGGTGATATAGCAATAACGATACGGAATGGTGATGGTACTCTGCGAGTTACCCCATATCTTCACCTCCTGCTCGTAAGGAATGGGCTTCTCGTAGCAAGTGATGGTGGCGGTGGTGAACTCGGTAGCGTAGAAATGTATCGTCAGACCAAGCTTATCGTCGCTGTTGCTCTCGGGGTTGAGGTTGCCGTTGTTGACAAAACACAAGAAAAACTCTTGTCCGATGTTGTTAGCTTGAGCCAACAGCAGCGGTACATAAACGAATATGCTGAATAGGAGTATCAGTATTCTTTTTTGCATATTAAGCATGAGTGATAAGAAAAGTGTTATGACCTTAAATTAACGCTGCAAATATACGATATTTTTTTGTAACACGAAAAAAAATATTACCTTTGCGCTCGTTCTATAACCTAAAAACCAACATATATGGAAACTATCACTTTTCATTTGCGTGCAGACGAAGATTTCATACCCTTGCAGTCGCTTCTGAAGGCTGTTAACGTGGTGGAGACGGGTAGCGAAGCCGGTGTTGCCGTCTCGTGTGGCTTAGTGCTGCGCGACGGTGTGCCCGAGTTGCGCAAGCGGGCTAAGATACATGCCGGCGAAACCATCGAGTTCGACCATTATATAATCAAAGTGATGTAGTGTCCGATGGCGCTACCTCATGTCAAACATCAATGATAAACTATGGAACAACAACCTATCCGACAGTATATCGCGGCTAACATGCCGCGTTTTATCGACGAGTGGAGCAGTCTTATCAGCATCCCCTCTGTCTCTTGCCAAACCGAGCACCACGCCGACATGCTTCGTTGTGCCGAGCGTTGGCGCGAGTTGCTGCTCGCCGCCGGTGTCGACCGTGCTGAGGTGATGCCTTCCAAAGGCAACCCTATGGTATATGCCGAGTACACACCCGCTGCACCCACTGTCAACAAGACGGTGCTCGTCTATGCACACTACGATGTGATGCCCGTCGAACCGATAGAAGAGTGGAAAAGCAACCCATGGACGGCACAGATACGCGACGGACGGCTATACGCGCGTGGTGCCGACGACGACAAAGGGCAGGCAATGGTGCAGGTCAAGGCATTCGAGTACCTCAGACGACACGACATGGTGCCATGCCGTGTCAAGTTCATCTTCGAAGGAGAAGAAGAGATAGGCTCACCCTCGCTCGAGCAGTTTTTGGTCGACAACAAAGAACTGCTCAAGACCGACATCATCCTCGTGTCAGACACCTCGATGATTGGCAAAGACACACCCTCTATCACCACCGGACTGCGCGGCTTGGCATATTGGCAGATAGAGGTCACCGGACCCAACCGCGACCTGCATAGCGGTCATTTCGGAGGTGCCGTGGCTAACCCCATCAACGTGCTGTGTGCCATGCTCGCTAAGGTGACCAACGACAAAGGACAAATCACCATCCCCGGCTTTTACGACGACGTGCTGCCCATCCCCGCTGCCGAACGAGAGATGATAGCGCGCATACCTTTCTCGCTCGAGGCTTATAAACGTGCTATCGACGTCGACGACGTAGCCGGTGAAGAAGGCTATTCGACACTCGAACGCAACTCATGCCGACCGTCGTTCGACATCTGCGGTATATGGGGTGGTTACACCGGCGAGGGTAGCAAGACGGTCCTTCCAAGCAAGGCATACGCCAAGGTCTCGTGCCGACTGGTAGCCAACCAAGACCACGAGCGTATCTCGCAGGCTTTCGTCGACTATATGAAGGCTCTCGCACCTAAGAGCGTGAGGGTCGACGTCACACCTATGCATGGCGGACAAGGGTACCTCTGCCCCATCGACCTGCCGGAATACAAAGCCGCTGAGGCCGGCTTCGAGATAGCATTCGGAAAAAAACCGCTCGCCGCCAGACGAGGAGGAAGCATACCTATCATCTCCACTTTCGAACAAGTGCTCGGAGTGAAAACCATACTCATGGGATTCGGACTCGAACAAAACGCCATACACTCGCCCAACGAGAGCTTCGACCTCGAAGTGTTCGAAAACGGTATTGTCGCCGTTGCTGAGTTCTACAAACATCTAAGATAAAGCCCCACTTTCTATAGATGTCGTGATGTCGTGATGTCGAGATGTCGTGATGTCGAGATGTCGGGATGTCGGGATGTCGAGATTTTGGGATTTCGTGATTTCGTGATGTCGAGATTTCGTGATGTCGGGATGTCGTGATTCCGAGCTCTTGCAATTTTCGTGATTTCGGGGTCTCGTGATCTCGAGATCTCGATTTTTTTATCCTTTTCGCTACGCTGATTTTGTGAGACCAAAAAAAATACGTAACTTTGCGCGCTTTTTTGCAGAATATTAACTCGTCAGTAAAAATACAAATTACTCATCAGTAAAAACATTTCACGACATGGATAAATACTCTTGGATCGGACTATTCCTCATCGCCCTTATTCTCATAGGCTTTTCAATCATCAATCGTCCTACTCCCGAGCAGCTTGAGGCACGCAGGCAGTACTACGACTCTATTCGCGTGGCTGACTCGGTGGCTCATGTCAAAGAACTCGAGAAGATGGCATTCCAGCTTCAGGCTCAGCAAGCAGCCGACACTGTCAGCGAGGCTGACAAAGAGGCTGTTGCACATCGTCTGTATGGCGACTTCGCACCCGCTGCCATGCTCGAAGAAGAGCAGTTAGTGGTCAGCACCGACAAGCTGATACTCACCTTCTCGTCGAAAGGTGCACGTATCGAACAAGCACAACTTACTGAGTACAAAGCCTATGGCGACACTGTCAACCCGCTCTCGCTCTTTCGTGGCGACGAGGCAGCACTCGACTTCAGCTTCATACACCGCGGCAACGACTACTTGCATACCTCAGAGCTTAACTTCAAACTCGTGGGTAACGAGATGCTCACCGACACACTGCGTAAGGTGACATGGCGACTGCCTACCGAAGTGGATAACACATGGTTAGACTTCGTATACCTCATACCGACCAACGACTATATGGTTCGCTTTGCTATCGAACCACATAACATACAAAACGTATTGTCGCTCAACACCACTTCCACCGAGATGCAGTGGAATGCCAAAATACCGCAACAGGAGCGTGGACGTAAGTTCGAAGACCGATACGCTACCTTGCAGTATATGTTCGTCAATGGCGACGTCAAAAACCTGAGCGAGAGCAAGCAAGAGAGCAAACGACTCAACACTGCCCTCCGTTGGATTGCATACAAAGACCAGTTCTTCTCCACCGTGCTCATCTCCGACGAGTCCTACGAGTCGGCTGACGTCGAGAGTTCGTTCCCTGTCGACCCGCTCACAGGTAAACGCGATATGCGCTATATCAAACAGTATCAGACGCATGCCACTCTCGCCTTCGACCCACAGCAGAACACGGCTCTCCACTTCCGCCTCTATATGGGTCCCAACCACTATAACACCCTCAAAGCATACGACAAAGGTGTAGAGAAAGCTGACCGACTCAACCTCAAGAAACTCGTACCCCTCGGTTGGAAGATAGTGGCATGGATCAACCAGATACTCGTCATCCCGATGTTCGACCTCTTCACCTCATGGGGCTTGCATATCGGACTGATAATCTTCTTGATGACACTTGTCATCAAAATCATCATTCTGCCATTCGTCTTCTCTTCTTATCGCTCGTCGGCTAAGATGCGTGTGCTCAAGCCGCAAATCGAAGAGATCAACAACAAGTACCCCGCCGACAAGATGCAAGAGCGGCAGCAGGCAACTATGGCACTCTATCAGAAGGCGGGCGTCAGTCCGATGTCGGGCTGTCTGCCGATGCTCTTCCAGTTCCCCGTGCTCATGGCTATGTTCTGGTTCTTCCCGACAGCTATCGAGTTGCGTGGTAAGTCCTTCCTCTGGGCTGACGACCTCTCTACTTACGATGCCGTCTTTACATGGTCGACCAACATACCGCTGATAGGTAACCACCTCTCACTCTTCTGCTTACTCATGACATTGGCTAACATAGCATATACCTATTTCAACATGCAGAGCCAAGCCGGTGGCGGACAAGAGATGAAAATCATGAAATGGATGATGTACCTCATGCCGCTTATGTTCTTCTTTATCTTCAACGACTATGCTGCCGGTCTGAGCTACTACTACCTCCTCTCGCTGATGATAACCATACTGCAAACCATGATCTTCCGCTGGGCTATCGACGACGAGAAACTGCTGCGTGAGATGCAAGCCAAACAGCAGAAAAACGAAAAGAAACCTAAGAAGTCGGGATTCATGGCACGGCTCGAAAAGATGCAGCGCGAGCAACAACAGTATATGCGCGAACAAGCAAAAAAGAACGCCAGACGCTGATGAAAGCTGTAATGATAGGTGCCGGCAACCTCGCCACCTCGTTGGCACCGGCTTTGGTTGAAGCAGGAATCGAGATATCGCAAGTCTTTAGCGGAACACTACAGTCCGCTAAAAGACTTGCGTCTGTTTTGGAAAAACTCGAAAGCAACACCTGCAATGCCAACTTAGAAGCTATCACTGATATTAGCAAACTCGACTGCCAAGCCGACCTCTATCTGTATGCCATTGCCGACAACGCCCTGACAGAGGTCATCGAGCAGGTGGCGATGCAACCCGTGCCACCGCAAGCGATACACCTGCATACCTCAGGCTCGGTTGGGATAGAAGTGCTAAGCGACAAGTTCGAGCACTGCGCTGTCTTCTACCCGTTTCAGACCTTCTCGCGTGCTCAAAGGGTAAGTATGGAAAAAGTGCCTATCCTCGTCGAGGCGACCGACAAAGCAACATTGGCAACGGTGGAAGAACTGGCGCACCGACTCTCCGATTACGTATATCGGGTCGACGGCGAGCACCGACAGCAGCTGCATATAGCAGGAGTGTTTGCCAATAACTTCGTCAACGCCATGTACTGCATCGCTTTTAAGCGGATGCAGAAAGCCAACATCCCATTCTCGGTGCTGCTACCACTCATCGACCTCACAGCTGCTAAAGTACATAGCATGCAACCACCACAAGCACAAACAGGACCTGCTGCCAGACGAGACTACAACATAATCAACCAACAACTCGAACTGCTCAATGGCAGCGAAAGAGAGATATACCAACAGATAACCAACTATATACTTAGTAACATAAACTAAAACACTATGTTCAGACGTCAACTAACAACAGTTTTAGCTCTTACTTGCATGTTTGTCGTGGCATCGGCTCAGGAAGCTTCGTCGGTGATGGCTCCGACTGACACTACATCTGCATCGGTGGATTCTGTACGGCAGAAAGACACTAAAAAGGCCAAAAAAGCTAAAAAAGCTAAAAAAGAGAAGGATGATGAAGACCAGGTCAAAACCGGCTGGAACTTCGGAGTACTGCCTTTCGGCTCTTACGACAACGACCTCTCCCTCCAACTCGGAGTGCTCGGTAATATCTACAATTTCGGTGATGGAAAGATTTACCCCAACTACTATCACGGCTTTTATGTGGAAGCATCCTATTTTCTCCGCCAGTCGGGTATCTTCACCATCAACTACAACAGCAACTACCTCATTCCTAACCACGGCTTTAAGGCAGACCTGAGTTATCTGCTTGATGCTATGTGCGACTTCTTCGGCTACAATGGTTATCAGTCGGTCCTTCACTCCGAAAAAGACGGATGGCTCGTCAACGACGAAGTGCAAAAACGAACACGGTTATTTTACAAATACAGACGTAATATACTGCGCTTCATGGCCGACATCGATGGCGAGATAAGCGGCAAATGGCGCTGGACGGCAGGCCTCGGACTCTACTGGTTCGACGTGGGTGACCTGAACCTTAAGTTCCTCAATAACTTCCGCAAAGAGGGCGATAAGTACCCCGAGGTCGACGGATTGGTCGACAAGTACATGCAGTGGGGACTGCTCGACCCCGTGCTCAAAAAAGGCGGTGTGCACCCATACATGCGTGCAGGTGTCGTATATGACTCGCGCGACCAGGTGGCCAACCCCGCAAAAGGTATTCACGCCGATGTGTTCTTTACTTATAACGCAGCCTTCGGCGACCTTGCTCCATATAACAACCTCATCCTCAACTATAACTTCCGCCATTACGTGACGCTCTATCCTAAGTACCTGAGTTTTGCCTATCGTATAGGCGGACAGAACGTGGTGGCAGGCAAACAACCCTTCTATGCCACTTCGATAATGAACGTGCTGTATCAGCAACGTACTATGTACGAAGCTCTGGGCGGTGGCTCATCGCTGAGAGGCGCGCTCAGAAACAGAATAATAGGTAATGGCTTTATATTTGCCAATATCGAACTTAGAGCAATCCTCTGGCGATTCGATATCGGACGGCAACACTTCTACCTCGGACTCACACCTTTCTTCGATATTGGTGTGCTCACGCAGCCATACGATGTCTCGGCTGACAAAGTGATAGAAAGCACAGGCAAGACTTTGGCACAAGCTGTAATCGCTACCGGTGATAATATCGACGACTACTTCCGCTTCGACAGCAAGCAACCATATATGCCGCACATGTCGGCAGGTTTGGGATTGAAGGCGGCAATGAACGAGAACTTCATTCTCTCGGTCGACTGGGCTGTGCCCTTCTCAAAGCAAGACAACTACTCGCAGTGGGATAACTTCTACATCAACATCGGATACCTCTTCTAAAAACGATAAACGTAAAAAGAATCTGCTTCTATCTGTAGTATGCAAGATAGAAGCAGATTTTGTTTTGTGCTTGCAGGGCTGTTTCTACTTTCCTGTTTTGTGCGGCGTGGCTAATTGTTACTTGAGTCGTGCTGACGATAGCGGGTGAGTAGCGCCATACTTTTCTGCTTGCAGTATTCCATAATCTTATGAACGACAGGCGAGAACTTCATCGTTCGTTGTTCTGCCTGTGAGGCTATGTATTCGTCGAGGTGGTCGAGTGTGGACCTGTCGTTGCCAATCACGAGCAGACGGTCGCCAACACGCAACTCCGTCTTGCCCGACGGCACAAACAGCACCTCACCTTTCTTCAAGCGCCGCGGACGACGTATCAAGATAGCCAAGGTCTCGGAGGGCAGACCTAAGTCCATCAGTAGGTTGCTGCCCTGCACCATGCGCTCGGTGATGGTGATCTCGGTCGAGACCGACCGCACCTCGTCCATCATGTCGACATTGTCGCGAGCACTGATGTTATGTCTCTTCTCAGGCGGAAGGTCTACCTCCATCCGGCGCGCCATATATGGAATCGACGTGCCCTGCAAGAGTAGAGAAATCAAGGTGCAGAAGAATACGATATTGAAAATCTCGCTTCCTCCATCTACCCCGGCTGCTACCGACAAGATAGCGAAGATGATAGGTGACGCTCCGCGCAGCCCCACCCACGACACGAACAGCCTGCCCTTCACGGGTATCGACTTGCGCCATGGCAGCAGGCACGCAAACACGGTAAGCGGGCGGGCTATGAAGATCATGATGAAACTGATGATGATGGCAGGGAGCCATACCGACGTGCGTATCATATCGCTCGGGTCGACCAGCAAGCCCAGCGTTAGGAACATGATAAGTTGACACAGCCAACCGATGCCGTCGAAAAACGCCATGGTCGAGCTCTTGTGAGGGAACTTGGCATTGCCAAACATCAAACCGCCTATATACACTGCTAAATACGGATTACCTTGTAGGAAATAAGTGGCTGAGAAGATGAAGATACAACTGGCAAACACCAAAATCTGATACAGCGAGCGGTTGTCGATAGATATCTTATTGACAAACCATACCAGTCCGTTGCCAAGCACAAAACCAAGCAGTCCGCCCACTATGATCTGCACCAGTATAGTAAAGATAATGCCTACTACCGACACCTCTACTTGCGAGTTCATTATCCCAATCATGGTGGTGGTCAGGATATATGCTACCGGGTCGTTACTGCCGCTCTCAAGCTCAAGCATAGGCTTGAGGTTGTATTTGAGGTTGATACCTTTGCTGCGTAAGATGCTGAATACCGATGCCGAGTCGGTCGACGACATCGTAGCGCCTATCAGCAAGCACACCGGCAATGCTACAGGTGCCAGCATGGGCGTCTTACCAAGCAGCCACCACGTGATGCCCGTCAGCGCACCCATCACCACTACGCCTATAGTAGCAAGGGTGATACCGGGACCTAAGACGGGACGGATAGTCTCGAACTTAGTGTCCATACCGCCGGAAAACAAGATGACGCACAAGGCGCATGTGCCTATTGCTTGCGCTAAGCTGATGTCGTGGAAGCGTACGCCCAAACCGTCGCTACCGAACAGCATGCCTACAACTAAAAACAGCAGCAATGCCGGTACACCGAACTTGCTGCCTATCTTATCGGCGAAGATACTCGCAATGAAAAGTATTGAAAGGACAAGTAGATATAGCTCAACCATTAGTGTAAGGGTATAGGTTTGTTGTTATGTCAGAGCGCTTGGTGTATGCTCTGTTTCACTTTTCGGTATTGTTGCTCGTCGAGACCTTCGATGACGTCTTCCACAAAAGCCTCGAGTAGCATGGCGCGTGCCGTCTGAGCCGACAGACAACGTTGTTGCATATAGAACAGGGCAGACTCGTCGAGCTGACCGGTGGTGGCACCATGACTGCACTTGACGTCGTCGGCATATATCTCGAGTTGCGGCTCGGTGTGCATCTTGGCATCCGACGATAGCAGGATGTTACGATTGGTCTGGGCTGCATCGGTGTGCTGTGCGTCGGGTGCTACGCGCAGCAGACCATAAAACGATGCCTTAGAACGTTCGGCAACGAGGTACTTGAACAGCTGCCGGCTCTTGCACTCGCCCACCTCGTGGTCGACATGTGTGGCAATACGCAGCTGCTGAGTGCCGCGGGTAAGGGCAAAACCATAGAACTCGGCTTCGGAACCTTTGCCCGTGAAGCTCACGTGTATCTCGTTGTCGGAGTCGACACCGTCGGTGCTGACGATATGTACTATCAGACGAGCATCACGTTCGATGACTATGTCTATCGACGCATCGTGGGGGTTGAACAATACCAGATGCCGACTCTCACCTGCTGATATCTGTATTCTCTCTGTCATCTTCGCTGCACCCTTATTTCTTTGTCAACCAGTCGTAGCCTTTCTCTTCGAGTTCGAGGGCGAGCTCTTTGCCGCCGGTGAGTATGATCTTGCCATCGGCAAGCACATGCACGAAGTCGGGCACAATATAATCTAATAGCCTCTGGTAGTGTGTGATGACGATAGAGGCGTTGTCGGCGGTGCGAAGCTTGTTGACGCCCGACGCCACGATACGCAGGGCGTCGATGTCGAGTCCGGAGTCAGTCTCGTCGAGGATGCTCAGCACGGGGTCGAGCATTGCCATCTGGAAGATCTCGTTACGTTTCTTCTCGCCGCCCGAGAACCCCTCGTTGACAGAGCGGTTAGTGAGTTTCGAGTCGAGTTCGACAAGCTGCTTCTTCTCGCGCATCAGTCGTAAGAAGTCGGTTGCCGACAGCGGCTCCTTGCCTTCGTATTCGCGTTTGCTGTTGACGGCGGTGCGCATGAAGTTAGTCATGCTCACGCCCGGTATCTCCACCGGATACTGAAAACTCAGAAACACACCTTCGCGTGCGCGTATCTCTGGTGGCATCTGCAGCAGGTCCTTGCCGCGGAAGACGACGCTGCCGCTCGTCACTGTATACGAAGGATGACCGGTAAGCACCGCACTGAGCGTCGACTTGCCGGCTCCGTTAGGACCCATGATGGCGTGTACCTCGCCTGCATGCACCTCGAGGTTGACGCCCTTGAGTATCTCTTTGCCTGCTATCGAGGCATGTAAGTCTTTTATCTGTAACATAAAATTGTTGTTTATCACATCGTCTGCTGACGGGTATGCCACTTTGCAGTTGGCGTAAATCTCCGAACTCGTGCTGACGGGCGCGCCAGTTTGCAGTTGGCGGGAGTGGTTCTGTTAGCTTTGTTTATTATTTTTGTATCGCTGTGAGCACTGTCTTCCCGACGGCGTCGAGGCTCTCGCGTGCTATGTTGCGCATGTCGTCGGTCTGTGTGTGCCAATAGTGCGCGAAACCGTTTTCGTTATGCGGGTCGTAGTGTATGATGTCGATGCAGGGTATGCCTGCTATGGTGTTGATATAATAGTGGTCGTCGGTGATAGGATACGACAGCTCGTTCTTGAAGTACGCTGCATATCCTAACTTAGAGGCGGTGTTCCATACGCGGTTGACCTGTTCGGGTGCGAACTGCATAGACACATACTCTTTGTAGAAGGTGGCATCGGGTGAACCTATCATGTCGAGCAAGATGCCATACTTATATGTAGCTGCCTCGCTCAGATGCCGTTTCGCCCACAGCTGACTGCCCAAGCACCATGTGTTCTCTCGCTCTTTGCCGGTAAAGAAAGTGGGGGTGCCCATGTCTTCGCAGTCGAACAAGACGATGTCGACACGCGGTCGGCGCTCCTCCGGCATCAGGCTTATCTGTCGAGCTATCTCAAGCAGCACACCTACACCCGATGCGCCATCGTTGGCGCCTGTCACGGGGGTGAAACGCTTGTCGTAGTCGTCTTCCTGGTCAGCCCACGGACGGCAGTCCCAATGTGCACAAAGCAGTATCTTGGTTCGGCGTCCGGTGCTATCGGCTGCCACGTCTCCCATACGGGCTACTATGTTGAATATCTGTTGCGACTTACCCTCGTAGTTGGGCAGTGAACCTTGCTCTATCTCGACAACGGCACCGAAGTCGCGCAAGCGCTCGCATAGGTAGTAGGCGCACATCTCATGTGCCTCACTACCCGGCACACGAGCTCCAAAACGCACCTGCTCGGCTATATACGAATATGCCGAGTCGGCACTAAACGATGCGGCAACAATAGGCGAGTTCTGCGGGGTGGGGTGTGAAGTACATGCTGAAAGCGACAGACACAAAGCAATGCAAAAAACGAAACACTTACGCATACAAAACGTGAAATTTTTAGATGTGCCCTATACATTGATTTCACTTATCGAGCGGTGTTCTTGTATCGCCATGATGGTATCGGCAAAAGCTTTCGCCACGCTCACTATCTTCACCTTCGGGCATTTCTTGGTGTCGAAATTCAAGGTGTCGGTGAATACCAGCTCCTCAAGCTCGGAGTCCATCACTTTCTGGCAGGCGTTGCCCGACATCACACCATGACTCACTATCGCCCTTACCGAGCGTGCTCCCTTGCGTTTCATCACCTTGGCTGCTTTACACAGCGTGCCTGCCGTGTCGGCTATGTCGTCAATGATGACCACATCCATACCTTTTACCTTACCGAGCACGCGAAGCTCACTCACTTTGTTGGCTTTCTGACGGTTCTTATAGCAAATCACCATGGGCACGTCGTGGTGGGTATGCGAGGCGATACGTTTTACGAACGACGCCGCACGCTTCGAGCCTCCGATGTCGGGCGAGGCGATAAGCAGGTTCTCGAGCTTCAGACCCTCTACGTAGGTGGCAAGCACCTCGGCTCCGTAGAGGTGGTCGACAGGGATGTCGAAGAATCCTTGTATCTGCTCGGCATGAAGGTCGATGGTGATGACGCGGTCGGCACCCGCTACCTGCAGCATGTTGGCTACAAGCTTGGCTGCTATACTTACGCGAGGCTTGTCTTTGCGGTCCTGACGCGCCCAACCGAAATAGGGTGTCACGGCAATGACCTTGTATGCACTCGCACGACGAGCTGCATCTATCATCAGCAAAAGTTCCATCAGGTTGTCAGCCGACGGACATGTCGACTGCACCAAGTAGACGGCATGACCGCGCACCGTCTCTTCGAAACTCACGCAGTACTCGCCATCCGAGAAATGCTGAATGTTAATCTTACCTAATTCGCAACCGAGATGCGAACATATACGCTGTGCGATGGTAGTACCGGTACTACCCGCAAACACCTTAAAAGGATAGGGCTGATTGGTTATCATAACTTTATTTTGAAAGACTTAATATCAAGCGCGGCAACAGCCGCACCGATACTCCCGTTTCAGTCTGCAAAGTTACGAGTTTTTCCCGAATTATACAACCTAAAAATGCCTATTTGCCCGAAGTGACGATTATTTTTTTGAGTTTGGCAAAATTTTTGTATCTTTGCATGCTGTATGATATGCGATAATAATTATATCAGTCTAAAAATATGAAACAAAGAAGTTTATTAGGTATTGTTGCCTTAGCAGCCATCGCGATGACGGCATCGGCACAGACCATCGAACCCGTTAAGTTCGGCGATTTCGACTCGTGGGTAGTCCGCGAGATAAAAGAATCGGGCATCATAGGCGGACAGATGCATACCATCTATGCCGTCGGACCGAAAGATACGATACGCGAAAACAAACCCTTCGTCTATGGCAAGAACGGCAATCCGTGGACGGTGAGCAGCGCCTACGCTGTAGTGGCAGGCGTGAAGAAAGCATCGGGGTCGGTAGTGCCCGAGAAGCGCGGCAACGGATACTGCGCCCGCATGGACGTGACGCTCGAGAAAGTGAAAGCCTTAGGTGTCATCAACATGACGGTGGTAGCAGGCGGCTCGGTGTTCACCGGGCGGACGATAGAACCTATACGTTCGGCTGACGACCCGTATCAGAATATTGACTACGGAATACCCTTCACGCGCCGACCGACAGCGTTTATGTTCGACTACAAGGCTACGGTAAGCCCTGAGAACACTTACACGATGGCAAGCGGCAGTTCGGTAAAGACACAAACCGGACACGACGAGTGCGCCGCCTTCCTGCTACTGCAAAAACGATGGGAAGATGCCGATGGCAACATACACGCACTCAGAGTAGGAACAGGCTTCGAACGATTCTCGAAGACGCAGAAAGAGTGGGTTAACAACCATCAGGTGACCATCAAATACGGCGACATCACCAAAGACCCCGATTACAAAAGTTATATGGGACTCGGCAAGCAGATGCGTGCCATGAACTCCAAAGGTAAGATAGTACCTATAATAGAAGAAGGATGGGCAAAGCCGGGAGAGACACCCACACACATGATCCTCTCGTTCTGCTCGAGTAGCTGCGAGGCTTTCTCCGGACATGTGGGTAATACCCTCTGGGTCGACAACGTCAAGTTAGTATATTAAAATGGATATCTATCTGAAGATACTCGATTTTCTGAATTGGCAGATAGCCGATTACGTAGTGCTCGGACTGTTGATGGCAGCTTTTCTGTATCAGCTCTTTTTCTATGTGCGTTATATGTGCGCCCCGTTGCGCTTCGCTCGGCGTTGCAAGAAAGGCAAGGTGTCAAGGAGTGAGGCTCGACCCGGAGTGACGGTGGTGGTATGTGCACGCGACGAGGCACATAACCTCATCGACTTCTTGCCGCACCTGTTAGAGCAGGACTATCCCGAATTCGAGGTGATAGTGGTCAACGATGCCAGCGAAGACGATACCGACTGCCTGCTCGGGCGTTTTCAGCGTATGTATCCGAACCTGCGTGTCACCTTCGTACCTATCGGCACACGTGTGGGTAGCTCCAAGAAGTTGGCACTCACCCTTGCTGCCAAAGCTGCTAAATACGACTACCTGCTCCTTACCGATGCCGACTGCCGTCCGTGCTCGAGGCAGTGGATAGCGCAGATGATGCAGGGCTTCACTGATGGCACCGAGATAGTGCTCGGATATGGTGCCTATCTCGAAGAACCTACGGCGCTCAGCCGACTGATAAGTTACGACACCCTTTTCAATGGTATGCATTACCTTGGCGCGGCTATAAACCACCGTCCGTATATGGGTGTGGGACGCAACATGGCATATCGCAAGGCTACGTTCTTCGAGCATAAAGGCTTTGCCGGTATGTTGGGGGTTAAAGCCGGTGACGATGACTTGTTTGTCAACAAAGTGGCTAACAGACATAACACTGCGGTGGTTCTTACCAAGCAGAGTGTCACATGGTCGGTGCCGAAGCATACGGTGCGCGGCTGGCAACTGCAAAACGAACGACATCTGAGTGTGGCACCTTACTACTCAGTCGGCTCGAAGCTGAGACTTGTGACCGAGCCTCTTACCAGGGCTTTGTTCTATGGCTCGGTGATAGCGGCTTGCTGCATGAATAACATAGCACTGATGCTATTCGCGCTGCTACTGCTACTCGTTCGCTGGCTGTGGCAGATGATAGTACTCAACCGCGCTGCCTCGCTCGTCGGACAGCGACATGTGGGACTACAGCTCCCGTTGTACGACATCATCTTGCCACTCAATAACTTGTGGATACACTTCCTGCTCGCCCTCTTCCCCAAGAGAAAGCAGAGATGGTGAGAATGGTTAGACAGCTGCGCTGTAGTGGTTAGAGTCGGTATTCCAGTATTCCGGTATTCCGGTATTCCGATATTCCGATATCCCGGTATCCCGGTATCCCGATATCCCGATATTCTGAAAAATAATAAATCAATAAATCAAATACAATCATGGCAGAGAAACAATTACAAATCAATCTCTCACCCGAGATGGCAGAGGGAACATACGCCAACCTCGCAATAATAGCTCACTCGTCGTCGGAATTCGTTATTGACTTCGTTCGAATGATGCCCGGTGCACCTAAAGCTAACGTCAAGTCGCGTATCATTCTTACACCCGAACACGCCAAGAAATTGCTTTTCGCACTGCAAGAGAACGTAGGTAAGTACGAACAGCACTTCGGAAAAATAAGCATCAACAGCGAAGCCAACGGTTCTACACTGCCTCTCTCTTTCGGTGGCGGAGAAGCGTAGGGGGCATGAGTTTTTTAGAGTTTAGTTTAGTGTTTAGAGTGCGTGGGAACGCCGGTTTCTTATCTCCGCCTTGCTACGAACGATTGTAACGTGGCAACCGGCGGCGAATGAACTTTAGAGTTAACAGACAACAAAAATAATGACAGCATGATCGATCGTGAAGAGATACAACGCATCAAGCAGCGGCTCGGGATAATAGGCAATTCGCCGCAGCTAAACCGCGATATAGAGGTGGCAGTGCAAGTGGCACCCACTGACCTTACCGTGCTCGTGATAGGTGAAAGCGGTGTGGGAAAAGAACACTTCCCGCAAATCATTCATCAGTACAGCTCCCGTAAACACGGACCTTATTTCGCTGTCAACTGCGGTGCTATCCCTGAGGGCACTATCGACTCAGAGCTGTTTGGGCACGAGAAAGGTGCGTTTACTGATGCCAAAGCCGACCGACGCGGCTACTTCGAGCAAGCCGACGGCGGCACCCTCTTCCTCGACGAGGTGGGTGAGTTGCCTATGTCGACGCAGGTGAGACTGCTACGCGTGCTCGAGACAGGTGAGTTCCTGAAAGTGGGCTCCTCGAAGGTGCAGAAGACCAACGTCCGTGTGGTGGCTGCCACCAATATCGACTTCGCAACAGCCATTGCCGAAGGACGGTTCCGCGAAGACCTCTTCTATCGTCTCAATACCATAGAGATACGTGTGCCTGCCCTCCGCGAAAGGAAAGAAGACATCCCGCTGCTGTTCCGTAAGTTCGCTGTCGACTGCGCCGAGAAATACAACATGCCGGCAGTGAAGCTGACACCCGAGGCTACCGAGATGCTGCAAAACCACTATTGGAGGGGTAACATCCGACAACTCAAGAACCTCGCCGAGCAGATATCGGTTATCGAGACACAGCGTGAAATCACGGTCCAGACACTCGCGCAGTACCTGCCGCACAACGACATCGGGCGTTCTCCCGCCGTTGTTCGACCCCCACAGCAGAACGAACAGATAATGTCTGAGCGCGAAATCTTCTACTATCGTATGCTGCTCGAGCTCAAGAAAGACATCACCGACCTCAAAGCGCAGATGAACGGCAAGAACCTTACGTCACTTCAAAATAACGAAGCCGCCGCAGTGACGACAGTTGCCAACACACACGAGCCGCAACGCACTACCGTCCTCGATGCCGCACCCCATAACTTCGACGAGTATCTGACAGCCGAGGAGGTGGCTGCCGACACGGTAGTACCCTCTGCCGAACATAATGTCACCGACAATAGCAGCCAAGACAGTAAGGCGAAGGCCGACTCGCATTCCGCCACTATGAAGCAGGTGGAACGTGACACTATAGTGCAAGCACTCGAACGTAACGGTTATAACCGTAAGCTCACAGCTGCCGAACTCGAGATATCGGAACGAACACTATACAGAAAAATCAACGAATATGGATTGGCTAATTAGACATACTCCGACGCTCGAACGAGCAGCACGAGGCATCACTCTGATGTCGATAGCTGTGGTGCTTTGCTCGTGCCTGATTAGCTATAAGTTCAACGGCGCCAGTATCGATTACTCTAAGATACACTCTATCGCTATTGCCGACTTCCCCAACAACGCAGCCTTGGTCAACCCCATGCTCTCGTCCGACTTCTCTGAAGGGGTGAGAGACATCTTCACCCGACAGACACGACTCATCGTCAACAAGCGCGGCGGAGACCTCGAACTCGAAGGCGAGATAGTCGACTATAACCTCACACCGATGGCTATCAGCGCCGACTCGTATTCAGCACAAACCAAACTCACAATGGTAGTAAGAGTGAGGTTCACCAACAACGTCGATATCGAAGAGTCGTTCGAAAAGACTTACTCCGCATATCAGATCTTCGACTCCTCACAGATGCTCAACGATGTGCAGGACGAGCTTTGCGCCACTATGGTAAAAGAGATAGCTGAGAATATATACAACGACACAGTGGCTAAGTGGTAGACGATGCCGCTGATATGTCAAGGAGCAAAATAAGAGCTCAAATAACGACATTTTCCTGATACAGGGCAAAAAAATTTGCTCATTTAAAAAAAAAGTGTTTACTTTGCAGTCCGTTTCGTGCAATTAGGTGCGAAATCAGAAATAAGAAATCAGAAATTATAAATTACAAATATATGCAGACAGTATTTATTATCCTCATCATCATATCAGCCATTCTGCTGATATTGCTTGTGTTGGTTCAGAATTCGAAGGGTGGAGGTCTGGCACAGGGCTTCTCGAGTGGTAACACTGTGTTAGGTGCTCCTAAGACCACCGACTTCTTAGAGAAAGCCACTTGGTCGCTCGTCGGATTTATGGCTCTGCTTTGCATCCTCGCCGTAGGATTCGGTAAAGGTTCGGTAGATAAAAGCGTTAAGAACGCTGCCGCTATCGAGACAGAGATGACCAACGCTATCGAAGAAGCTACCCAATCAGCTACTTCAGCCGACTTCTCGGAAGAAGCCGAATAAGAGAAAAGCAATGCTTTAGAGACGGGATGATGTGCCCGTCTCTTTTTTTGTTATTTTGTCACCGAGAACACGTGTGCTTATAACTGATATATATTGACAACGTATGCAACTTAAAAATATCCGAAGAGGTTATCCGATAGTGGTATTCATACTGCTTTTTGTGTTGGTTCTGTATAAGATATGTTTGTTTCACAGGCTGTGTTACGGTACTTTCGTTGGATATAACCTTCAGGCAGTGTATCTGCCAAAGATAGCCGTTTCGCTTTTTCTCGCTTCGTTCTGTTTGCTTTCCCGTAGGCAGTGGTGGACTTTGCCGGTATTGCTGTTGACAGACGTATGGTGCATCGCTAACCTCACGTATTTCCGTGCCAACAATCTCTTCCTTTCGCTCGACGCTATACGTATGGCAGGCAATCTGAGCGGGTTCGAAAGTTCTATAGGTCAATATGTAGACTTCTCTACATGGCTCTTTCCGCTCTCGACCCTTGTCTTCTGTGGCGTTTTGCTTGCCTTGTATGTGTTTCTCGGTAAGCAGCACAAGCGCCTCCATGCGGCGTGGTTCGCGGTAGCAGTTGTGGTAGCCGCGGTTTGTTCTGTCTGTGGAGGAATAGAACTATTCCAAGTGTATCATCAGGGCAAACCTGTCTCAGACATCACTGCTGATTATTTCAACCCCTTTGTCACACCTGCCGACCTTAGGGTAGAGGAATGGCAAAACGAACGACAGCAGTTCAACTACGTATACGACCATTCGATATTGACCTATTCGGTTAATATGCTATACGATGGATATCTGCTCGCCAAACAGCGAAATGCCGACGTACAGTTTACCGATGCTGAGCTACAACTTATAAGCAATGCTCTCGGTGCAGATACCGTTAGCGCTGTTCGACCGAAGCATAATCTTATCTTCGTGATGGTAGAGAGTCTCGAGAGTTGGACGATGGAACTCACCGATGTACACGGACAATATGTCACCGGCAATATCAACTGTCTTCTTGACCGACACAAACATCTGTATTGTCATAAAATGCGCTCGCAGGTTAAGCACGGCGTCAGCGGCGACGGACAGATGACAGCCAATACAGGACTGCTACCGCTGCAGTCGGGGGCGGCATGTATGTTATATGGATACAATACCTATCCTAACTTCGCGCACATGTTCGAGCATAGTTTTTTACTTAACCCGACCAGAGATGCGTGGAATCAGAGGCGTTCTACTGTCAACTACGGCTATCAGAAACAGCTGTGCCCGGAAGAACGGCGCAAAGAGGATATGCGAATATCGGCACATAACTGGTGGGACGAAAATATCTTCCCTATCACCATAGAGCAAATAGGCAGTTATGACCCCGATACACCCTTCTGCGCTTTCGTCATTACCATCTCCTCTCATTCGCCATTTAACATGTACGATCATCGATACGATGTCGATTTGCGGGAAGACTGGTCAGAAAATGCACGCTGCTACTTGGGTTGTATACATTATATGGACCACTATTTAGGACAGCTAATCGACTATATGGAGGCAACGTCGATGTTCGACAATACCTTGCTTGTCATTACCGGAGACCACACTATTTACAAACCTGCAACCATCAGTGAGTATCTGCTCGAAGGAGCAAAGCAGGCCGGACTGAGCGTGGCGGACGGACACAACTACGTGCCTTTTATAATGATAGGAGGAGATATAAAAGAAAATATAGACATCGAAAAAGAAGTATATCAGATGGATATCTATCCTACTATACTTAGCGCCATCGGTGCCGAGAGCTATTTCTGGCATGGCTTCGGTGTCGACCTCTTGTCTGCCGACACTGCAAGACTATTCTCCGAAAAAGAAGCATATCTGCTATCCGACAAACTCATACGTAGCAATTATTTCCACCAATAACAATGGCATCAAAGCCGCTGTCTTGCTCCTGCTTCCTGACTCTTGACTCCTGACTCCTGCCTCCTGTCACCACTTGTTCCGTCGTATCAAGCCTCCTATAAGGCAGATGAGCATATACATCGGGTAGAGCAGGCTGAGCAGTGCCGACACCCACGATGGGTGTGTGACGTAGCGGCGCTCGATAAGGTACTTAGCAGGGAAAAGCAGTGGACACAGCATGCACGCTATGTTGGCTATCGCCACTGCCGTGCCGCAGAGGTTGATGTCGCGGTCGGTGTAATGTCCGGCTTTGCCTGCCCAGCGCATACGTTGACGCAGAAAACGTCGCCATGAAGGCTCTGTGCTGACCGTGCCTGACAGACGTGTGTCAGTCAGCACCGCTATCTTCAAGTCTCGGCGCTTGGCTGCCTCGAGCAGGAACATGTCGTCGCCGCTAAACAGCTCGTCGTGCAACTCACCAGATTGTGCTATCTCGGTCCAGTAACGGCGCCTGACGATGAGGTTGGCACCCGAGCACAACACCGCGTGCCCCTTGCGCGCTGCCGCAATAGTGAGGTTCTGCAATGCCTCGTATTCCACTTTCTGCAGTCGTTCTAACAGACTGTCACCACCCTCCATGCGTAATGGTAAGATATATAGGTCGGCTCCGTCGTCGGCAAGCAACGAGGGCAAAAGGTGAGGGTAGTAGGTGCGCTTGACGTCGATGTCGGTGAACCATATATATTCGCTCCGGCATTTGTCTACACCCCGTCGAAGGGCGTTTTTCTTGCCTTTACCTTCGTCGTCGACATACACTATGTTGTCGGCTTGCAGATGGTTCTCCGGCATAGGCAGTGAGCTGTCATGACGATAAGGCACTACGAACGTCAGTTGCGTGAGTATGTCGAGCAGTTCGGGGTATGACTTGCGGATGCACCCGATGTCGTCGACGGCATAGCCGGCTGCCACTGCTGCCATCGCTATGCGATGGTCGTTGTGACTGAGTAGGGAGAGCCGCCGGTCGGCTCTTTGAAGGTTATCGGATATGGCAGACAGACGGTCTGACTCTTTAAGCCTAAGCGAGGCAGTGCCCTCAAGCTGCAAGTCGATGCCGCGCTCATGGGCGGCAAAACACAGATACGGAACAAGGTCAGGAAAGTCGCGGCAGTCAACCACACCCGACGTCTGAATCACTGCTGAAGCGTCAGCGCTGATGACAACGCCTCGGTCGGTGTCTTCGCTTCGCACCCCGAAATAACATTCGAAGAGTCGGGCTACCGCTTTGTCGCCCTGCAGCGAGTTGAGATGTAGTCCTTCGAGCAGATACTCGCCACCCCATATAGCTGCGTATTCGTACCAGAACGCAGCTGCCGACCAGTCGTATTCCGTCGTGGTGATGCCGTTCTCGAAGTTCTCTTTGATGGCTTTGGTGAGGTCGAGGTATGGCGAGGTGCGGTTGGTCTCGACCTTAGCTCCGATGAGCATCAGGGCGCTGGCGTACTGTGTGCTGTCAGTGGAGTCGACCTTAACGGGTTGCTGCATATTCAGACCTTGCCCTTTGATATGCAGCGGAGGATAGCCTTCTGTGGCTTGGTATTCGATGTCGGCTCCCATCTGCCGCAGTGCGTCGACAAGCACACGTATCGGACGCTGCTGCATCCTCTCGGTGCCGGTCAGAAGGACGTCGGCACCGGGGCGTGAGGCAAAGTAAGCCGTCAGAAAACGCATGGCAGTACCGCAGTCGGCGATGTCGACTACCAGAGGTGTCGGCATGTCGGATGCTGCCTTCGTGTGCGACAGGTAGCGCCCTAATGCCTCGTGAAGAACGCTGATGTCGGTGCAACAACCATGAGGGAGAGACAGCGTCTCTCCCTTCATGGCATAGAGTATCTGTTCACGATTGACTATGCTCTTGGATAGTGGCAGTCGGACAGTTACCATGTCGTCAGTCGTTCCATGTCGGCAACACTGAGTAGTCGCGTGAGTAGCGCAGGTGCTGTGCGGCATAGCCTTCCGAGAAGTCTAACATCACGTCAATCATCTCGCCCTCTTTGCTCTCGATAGCGTTGTATTTGGGGTTGATGAATCCTTTGTACGGAGCGAGGTTGAGTTTCTGATACCGTTCGAGCATCTCGCGATGCAGCTCGGGGTCGATACGAACAGCGTACTTCTCGACCAGCTCTTTGGCCATGGCGTAGTTACCTGTGGAGGTCACCTCTTGTATGATGGCAAGCAGTTCGCCATACAGACGTCGCAGACCCTCGTAGTCGTTGATACGCATGTAGTGTTTGGTCTCGTGGCTGTTGTCTTTTGCCACGTCTACGGCTATGATCTCTGCTTCCGGTTTCTCGGGGTTGACATGGTCGAGCACCCAGTTGGCGATGAGCTGACGGTTGCGCATGTGTGCCTCCTCAAGGTCTTTGCCGAGTTCGACACGTACCAGTTGCGTCATGGCACCGTTCATCATCTGGCGATAGTACTCAGCCTTATAGGCTTCCGTGTTAGGCAGTATGCCCAACTCCACCAGCTTGGGGTCGGCGATATAGTATAGTCCGAACAGGTCGGCACGTGCCTCTTCTATGGTGGAGCCATGCTCCCTGAGGTTGTCTTTCGTTACGCCGTCGAGCAGCTTGCCCGAGCCATGACCCAAGCACTCGTGCAGGTCGGTATGGCAGTTGTCGTCGAGCGAACCGTATTGGTGTGCCATCTTGATTTCTTTGTCCGAGAGCATAAACTCCTCGTTGAAGCCGTTACCCTCGGCGGCTTTGTCGTATGCATCGGTGATGTTTTGTATTGTCACCGACTTAGAACCGTATTCTTTGCGTATCCAGTTGGCGTTGGGCAGGTTGATGCCTATCGGTGTCGAGGGGTAGCAGTCGCCAGCGAGGATGGCGGCATTGATGACCTTGGCGCTCACACCCTTCACGTTCTCTTTCTTGAAAGCCTTGTCGGTGGGGCTGTTGTCTTCGAACCATTGAGCATTCTCGGCGAGGATGGCTGTGCGTTTGGTAGCTTCAGGATTCTTGAAGTTGACCATTGCCTCCCATGCTCCTGTGATGCCAAGCGGGTCGCCGTATACTTCGGTAAAGCCGTTGATGAAGTCGACGTGCGAGTCGAGGTCGCGAACCCATGCGATGCAGTATTCGTTGAACGTGCGTAGGTCGCCGGTGCGGTTGTATTCTATAAGCTTGTCGATGACGGTGCGTTGTTGCTCGTTCTCGGCTACCTCACGGGCTTTCTCGAGCCAGTATACCACATGTTCGAGTGCCTCGCCATAGAGTCCGCCTACTTTGAATACGCGCTCTTCTATCGTACCGTCAGCGCGCTTTACGAGCTTCGAGTTCAGTCCTATCCATAGCGGCTCAGGCGAGTTATCCTTATGAGCGGCGTACCACTCTTCGGCTTCGGCTTGCGTCAGACCACCACCATAGTAGTTGTTGGCAGAGGTGAGCAACAGGTCGACACCGGCAGCTTGGTTGGTCTTCTTCGAAAGCAAAGCGGGGTTGAACATCACCTCAGTAAGCTCGGCGAAGATATTGTCCATACCTTCGGCAATGCGGCTGCCGCCGATGACGGCGAGGTCTGAGTCGGGTATGCAGCTCAGAGCTGAGGCAAACCACTCGCGGGTGAACTCGGGTAAGAACTTATCCTCGGAGTAGTGATGGTGAATGCCGTTCGAGAACCATACGCGCTTGAGGTATTTCTCAAGTAGCACGTACTGCTCGTCTTGCTTGTCGGGATAGTTGCAATAGATGCTTTCCAAGGTGCGACGTATGGCAAGGTTGTAGCGGCAGTTCTGGTCGTAGAGGATGTCGCGTCCCCATAACGCTGCTTCGGTCAGGTAGTAGACCAGCGTCTGCTGTTGCAGACTCAGCTGCTCGAAGTCCGGAACGTCGTAGCGCAGCACTTCGAGGTCATAGAATTTGTCCACGTTGTAGTTGATTTCTTGTTTGGTCTTGTTGCAGCTTATGAGCATAGTAGCACCCATAAGCAGAATGAGATACTTCTTCATAATCTGTGATATGGTGAGTAGTTGCGGCTGACGCCTGATAAGGCGTCAGCCATCTTTTTATTATATGCGTTCGAGCACGGTCTTCACCAATTGCTTGATGCGTGGTTTGTAGTCGGTGTTAGCGGCTTCCACTTTGCGTTGTGCTATCACGCAGCATACCGTCATGGCGCGGTGCCCCATCAGCAAACTTAAGCCGGCTATAGCCGAGCCTTCCATCTCGTAGTTGGTGATACGCTGACCTTCGTAGCGGAAGTCGCTGATCTTCTCGTTGATATCGGGCACGGCGATGTCGCAGCGAAGGATACGTCCCTGCGGACCGTAGAAACCGTTGGCAGCTATGGTGCAGCCCAACGTCATGTCGTCGCCGGCAATACGTTTGACGAGCTGTTCGTTGGCTTTTACTACGTAAGGAACAGCTGCTTTCTCGGGATAGCCGATGAAGTCGACAAGAGCCTTCTCGAAGCCGAGGTCGGCAATCTCGTCACGACCTTTGTAGAAGGCAAGAACGCCGTCGAAGCCGATTGACTTAACGCTCACAAGGAAGGTGCCAAGGGCGATGTCGTCTTGCATGGCACCACATGTGCCGATACGTACTATCTCCATTGAGGTCTTCTCTGCTTTCTCGGTACGTGTCTCGAAGTCGATGTTTTTCAAGGCATCGAGTTCGTTCATCACAATGTCGATATTGTCGGTACCGATACCGGTTGAGACGCACGAGATACGTTTGCCTTGGAAACGACCTGTGATGGTATGGAACTCGCGAGACTGTATGTCGCACTCTATCGAGCCCTCGTCGAAAAACGAGGCTACCATGTTAACGCGGTCTTGGTCGCCAACCAAGATGACTTTGTCGGCTAAGTGTTCAGGACGAATGTGAAGGTGGAAAGCACTACCATCGGCATTGATGATAAGTTGCGAAGCTGGGAATGTTTTCATGATCGTAAGTTTTTATAGGGTTAATATGTTCTGTTTATTTGATTGTTTGTGTATTATTTTATCTTCCACAAATAGGCGAAGTTCAGGCTCAGATTCATGTGTTCAGAGTTGGCAAAGTGTGCTCCGGCGCTGTTGTCGAAGATATTTGAGAGCGAGAAGTTAAACCGTGCCTCGAGTTGCCATGTTCCGGCGATGGTGATGGCATAAAACCCGAGTCCGCCTGCGGCACCCCAGTCGAAGCGTTGACTTATGTCGGTCAGACGTTGGTAGCTCAAATCGGTAGTGGCAGGTTTGGAGTCGTATAGCAGAAAACCTATCTGCGGACCTATGTTGACGAAGCCGCGACAGTTCTTGCCGAAATATATATGTGTCAGAAACGGGAGTTCGATATAGTCGAGTCGTCGTGAGTATTCGATGCTCGTGTCGGTAGCTCGTTCTCTCCAGCCGCGTTGCATGTAGTTAAGCTCCACTTGCAGTCCGCAGTAGCGGTGACCGGCATAGCGGAAGACGACACCTGCGTTGGCGCCCCAGTGCGGGTATAGTGGCGAGAGGTTGATAGTAGGGTTGAACAGCATCATCGACGCTAACACTCCGCCCTGAGCACCGACATACATCTCGGGCTCACGCAAGGCAGGCTGTGCCGACGCTAACATGGCGACAGTAAGAAATAATGATATGGCAAGCTTACGAAGCTTCATGTGTATTATGTGATATTTCTACTTTCGTTATTTGGTTTTCTACTTTCGTTATTTGATATATATGATGTTGTTGATGCAGCCTCCACTGATGTCGGTCGGCATGCAGTGTATGTCCGACTGCAAGCCGTGGAACTCGGTTGCCGCTGCCCGTTGGTTGAGCGTCTTCTCGTTGCCTTGTTGCAACAGCTCACACAGGTAGCTGGTCAGGTCGTAGCCTAACAGGTCGTAGCGAGGAGCCACTGAGGTGATGGCGTGATGGAAATAACGCTCGAACATACGACGGTAAGCCGACATCTGTACCGATGACTCGTCGACACTGAACATAGTGGAGTAGATAAACGGCAGCTCTATGTCTTTGGCTTTCCATGTCTGCTTGCCAAACAAGGTGAGGTGGTAGGTGGAATAGTAGCGTTTCAAGGTCTTGGCAATAGGACCGATGGCGGCTTGCTTGTCGGTGTCGAAGAAGATGATATTCTCGCGGTCGGACGACAGATATGCCTTCAGCGAGTCGTTGTCGATAGCGGCGGACGTCAGGTCCGAAAATTCTATTTTAGCATGCTTGAGTTCTGCTCGCAACTCATCGAGCATATCATCGGGGTCGGAGTATGGGGTAGTCATCAGTAATATGTTGGTAGTGAACTCACGCTCCTTGAGGTATTCTACGATAGTCTTGGCAGTCAGGGCGTCGGTGGGGTTGAACTGCAGCAGATAGGGGTTCGACGACACGTGGCTGACCTTCGACGTGAAGGGTATGAGCATCGGTATCTTGTTGTCTTTGGCATACTGAGCCACGAGGTTGACTTGTGCGGGATAGGCAGGACCGATGATGGCATCTACGTTGCGCATCTCGGGCTTATGCAGCAGCTCTGCTATGCCCGTCTCGCTCTTGTCGGTGTCGTAGACATAGATCTCGAGGGGTTGACCGTTGTCCTGAAGGGTCTTGCAAGCTAATAATGCACCTTCGTAGAACTCTAAGAAACGAGTTGTGGACGCATCGCGCTTGCTGTTAGCACAGAAAGGTAGCATAAATGCAATGCGAAGCGGAAGAGCAAACATACTCGAGTCGACAACGATATCGGTACCTGAGAGCTTCAGATCCGGACGACGCAGAGTGTCGGTTGTGCTCCTCAGCGCGGTGGTGTCGAATAGCTCCATGAACTTCTCTGCACCGAAGGTAATGAGGTTCTTGAACTCCGTCATATCAGCCTTCTTCTCAGCCTCTGCCTTCTGTTCAGCCTCAGCCTTCTGTTCAGCCTCAGCCTTCTGTTCCGCCTCAGCCTTAGTATTCTTCTCAACCTCAGCCTTAGCCTCAGCCTTCTGTTCCGCCTTAGCCTGTGCTATAGCTGCGGGAATGATGATGGTGCGGTCGGCTTTCAGACCTTTGCGTTTCACTTCGGGGTTGGCGTCTTCGATGGCTTCTACGGTTACTCCGTAGCGTTTGCTCAGCGAGTACAGCGTCTCACCCTTGACGACGCGGTGTGTCTGCGGCGCACTATTGGCTACCGTGGCTTGACCACTGTCTTTTGAGGTGGCATCTGTTTTCTTATCCTCAACCTTATCCTCAGCGCTAATGTTTTTTGCAGGGATGTATATCTCCTCGTCGTAGCGAAGTCCGGTCTTCGAGATCTGCGGATTGAGTTCGAGTATCTCTTCTTGTGTCACTCCGAAGTTTTGGCTGATACGCCACAGACCCTCCGACTTCTTCACCTTATAGCGGTATACCGTTTTGCCATTGACCACTTCTACGGGGTAGTCTTGGGCAAACGAGCCAAGGGTAAAGCACAAGATAGATGCTATAATAAGTAATTGTTTCATAGTCGGTTGTTATATGGTTTAGAATATATTTGTTTTCTTGCTATATAGAAGCACATGGCTGTGAGCAACAGCACGAGCAGCGGCAGTGCTATACTAAGCGTTTGTATCGTTGTCAGACTCTGCTTGATACTTTTTTTGCTGAGCAGACGTATCTGCAAGTCTTTCTGCCGGAGTTGCAGCAGGTTTTGGCTGTCGGTAAGATAGAGCACGGCATTGGTCAGGAGGTCGCAGTTGCCGAACTGCATCTGTGTGTATCGGTCGAAGCCCAAGGGCAGAGGTCTGCCGCTTTGCGTCTCGTTGCGGGCTATGCTCCCGCTACCTATTATCACTTGTCTGCTCTCGCCCTCTTTCGCTGTCGGTCGGCTCGACTCAACCTCCTGAGGTGTCAGGCGGTGGGCAAACAGCGACTCAAAGCGTCCGTCGATAGCCACTCCCACCGGCAGGTTACTGCGGTTGAAGGTTTCTATCAGAGGTGTCATATCTTCCAAGTCGACTTTGGCAGGTGTGCCCGTCGTCTTCGCTGTCGACGAGCTTGTAAGCAGAATCTGGCGATGTTGTCCCTCGCCTTCGCCTACCAAGTCGATGGTGCTGGCAAACACGGCACTCACCTGTGTCACCCCGCGTGAGATATAGCTGTCGGCACTGCAGCTGAGCAGTGGCGCGTATGTCCATGGCATCGGATGGTAGTCGTGGCGAGTGGGGTCGGTCGACATGTCGACGCGTATCGGCAGACAGCTCACGTCCTGTAACAAGTCGTTGTTGACGCGCACCCCGTAGCGGAAGAGCATGTCTTGTAGCCTTAGGTCACGAGCGATGACGGGTGTGAACCCTTGTTGGCTGAGCACCTGTTCCGACATCTGAACGCCGCTCAGTAGCCACAGCACCCTTCCGCCGCGCATGATATACTGGTCGATGATATATTTGTCGGCATCGGTAAACGGTGTCTGCGGGTCGGCCAGGATGATGCAGTCGAACTCGTCGAGGCAGTTGTCGGCAGAGCTGAGCCGACCATAATACACGTCGCAGTATCGGCTTAGGGCGAACTCCAACGAGGCGGTGTTCAGCTCGGGCAGCTCGCCATGACCTTCGATAAATGCCACTTTGCTACGCTTCGGACTTTGCAGCTGCGCCATTGCCCTCACGATGTTATATTCCAAACTCTGCTCCGAGCTGTTGAGATTCTCCTGCCCGGTGCGCATGGGGTTGTTGTCGACTAATGCTACTAAAGTGCTGCGGGTGCCATTGCTTACTCTCAGATACGGATATGCTATCGTCTGTCGCTTCTCGCCTTTACCCGTCGACTCGTGTATCTCGATGGGGTGATATCCGTATCGCTCGAGTAGGTCGTGCAGTGCACGTTGCTCGGCGGCTTCCATCTCGGTCGGGTCTTGTTGACGCACCTCGATGGCTACATATTGACCTAATTCGCGCAGCATGTCGGCTGTCGACTGCGACAAAGCACTGAAGCCGGCGTTGAGCTCGCCACAGAGGTAGTTGTCGACACTGAAGGTCGTCTTCTCGGTGTGCCAACCGCGTAGCATCTCACGTGTGGTAGGTGAGATGGTGTAGCGATGGTCGCTCGAGAGGTCCCGACGGCAGCGCGAGCCGAGCAAACCGACATTCAAAACGATGACGGCAAGTAGCGATAATATGTAGTAACGAGTCTGCATGTGCGAGTATATTTTCTACCGAGCGTATGCCGAGGCAAGACCGAGGCAAGACCGAAAGGTGTCGGCGCCGGGTACGCCGGTTTGTAACCGGCGGCAGAGAAGTCAGAAGTGTCGGAAACGGTAGTCAGTGCTTATTCTAACTCTTGTCTGAGGCTCTCGAGCACTTCTTTGTTAATCACTACCGGGTACTTCTCGTGCAGCTTTGCAAGCCACTGCTTCTCGAGGTAGTCTTGGTAGGCGGCGGTTACCTTACCTTGCTCGTCGGTATACTCCTCAGCGCCTTTTAGCTTCTTTCCTACGCATACGGTGTATTTGAATACCGAGTCTTGTGGTAGCTCTACTTTCTTGTCTTTGAAGCCGAGTTTGTCGACAGCGGCATTCTGACCTTTCTCCCACAGCCCGCGCTCGCAGCGGACGTAGGTCACCGTGTCGGTGTTGATACGCTGTGCCACAATCTTAGCCACCGAGTCGGCAGGGAAGTTTTTAATGATAGTCTTGGCGGCTTTCAGTGCTACGGGATTGGCGGCTTTGATAACCCAGCCCTTGTAGCGAGGTGCCGACCATACGTAGTCTGCCTTGTGTTCCTCGAAATAGCGTTTCAGACCGGCAGTGTCTTGACCGGCTTTGTCCCACACCTCTTTCAGAGAGATGTCGAACAGCATGATGCCGTCGTGGTATTCTTTCACTAAGTTACGAAGTTCGGGATATTTGCTTTCGAGATGGCGGTTTTCGGTCTCGCGTAGCATGTTGGCTTTGAAGTATTCGTATTTCTCGTCAAGAGCGGCTGACATCGAACCGTATTGCGACTTGTTGTTGCGCGACAGGTATTCGGTGAAGTCGTTCTGGTAGTACTTCACGTCGTCGATGGTGAACATATATTCTTTCAGGTCGGCGATACGTGCTACGAAAGCGCTGTCGCTAAGAGTGTTGCAACCTTGTGCGGCAGCGTAGAAGTCGCTCAGGGCTGCTATGTTCTCCGTAAAGCCGTATTCTTGTTTGAGTTTGTCTTCGAAGGCTTTCTCTACTTCCAGTCGGTGTTCGCTTTTCATTATCCGGGCTTTGATGTCGTCGTGTGTCTCTTCTAAAGTGCCGGTGCCGCGTTCACCGTTGAACTGCATGATATGCCAGCCGTAGTTGGTGCGGAAGGGTTTGGATATCTCGCCTTCCTGATGCATGCTGAAGGCTACGTCTTCGAATTCTCTGACCATCTGGTTGCGTCCGAACCAGCCGAGGCTGCCGCCACGCTGTGCGCTACCGCGGTCGTCGGACTTTGCCATAGCCAATGCTCCGAAGTTCTCGCCCGCCTTGGCAAGCTCGTAGATGCTGTCGATCTTGAGTTTGGCTGCTTGTATTATCGAGTCGTTAGTGCGCCGACTCTTCTCGTCGGTGGTCTTTAGCAGTGAGGTTAGTTTCATGATGTGAGATGCGTTGACCTCTTTGTGCGGTTGCTCGGCTTCTACCTTGAGGATATGGAAGCCGAATGGTGTGCGGAACACCTCGCTTACCTGACCTACAGGTGTTGCGAAGGCAGCCTTCTCGAAGGTGTACACAAAGCGGAATGGTGTCACCCAGCCTACCAGACCGGCGTTGTCAGTCACTGAGGGGTCGTCTGACACCTCGAGGGCTACGTTAGCGAAGTCTTCCGGTGTATGTGTTATCTTCCTGTTTTTGCCCTTGCCGCTGATTTTAGCTATGCCGGTGGTTACACGTTCGCGGGCTAACTCTATCTTACCCCGCGCTGCAGCCACTGCCGAGTCGGAGGCACTGTAAGGACAGCGGATGGCGATATGGCGGATGCTGCGGTCGTTGAGCATGTTCTGATGTGTTTGGGCTATCAGATTCTCGAGGGCTACGGTGTCGGTCATGTAGCGAGGGGTAGCCTGACGACGATAGCCCTCGAGCTCTTGCTTGAACGAGGCAAGCGTGTCGAGACCGGCTTCGTGAGCTGCAGCCACCTTGAGCTTGAAGTTGACGAACATATCGAGGTACTCGTCAAGCGACTGACGCGTCACCTGAGCCTCGTGCTGATTTTTGTTGTAGATATACAAAAACTCACTCACTGTCGATGGCTCGCCGTCGACGGTAAGCAATACTCGCTCGTCTTGCGCATGGAGCGAGAGTGTCGATGCCATGAGTATGGCTCCAAGAATGATTTTTTTCATTGTGTTTATGATGTTTAGTCTATTATCTGATTCTAACAGCGCAGCGGTCTCACTTCTATCAGCGCAGCGGTCTCACCTCTCCCCCGCTCACTTCGAATATCTTACTTTGTTCGGCATAGTCAGCCACGATGTCGACGATATGCTGACGGTCGGTGTCGGTGATGAATATCTGTCCGAAGCGCGACGAGCATACTATCGAGACGATGCGTGCCACGCGCTCAGCGTCGAGTTTGTCGAAGATGTCGTCGAGCAGCAGTATGGGGCGTTCGAGCTCGGTCTGCCGAATGCCGTTGTCGTTGTCGCGCTCGGCAAGGAAAGTGGCTTGAGCAAGCTTCAGAGCGAGGACAAACGTCTTCTGCTGCCCCTGACTGCCAACTTGCTTGAGGGGGTAGCCGCCGATGAGCATCTCGAGGTCGTCTTTGTGGATGCCTTGCGACGTCCAGCCTAAGATCAGGTCTCGACTGCGTGTGGAATGTAGCGCGGTGCTAATATCGCGGTCAGCAAGCTGAGAGATATATTTCAGGCTTACTGTCTCTTTCTTTTCGGATATGTACTGATAGATATCGTTGAAGTATGGCTCGAACTGTTGCAAGAACAGTTTGCGTCCGTTGTATATATGTTGGGCAGCTCCTGCAAGCTGCATCTCCACTATGTCGAACAGCTCGTTGTCGCTGTCGGTAGGTGGCTGGTCGGCGCAGCGGCGGAGCATGGCATTGCGTTGGCGGAGCAGCTGTTGATAGAGTGTGAGCTGCTCAAGATAATGGCGGTCGTATTGCGAGATTACGCTGTCCATAAACCTACGGCGTTGCTCGCTGCCTTCTGCTATCAGCTCTTGGTCGGCAGGCGAGACCAGCACTAAAGGGATGAGCCCTATATGCTCAATCAGACGCTTGTAGTCTTTGTCGTCGTGACGAAATTGTTTCTTACGTCCCTGTCGCAAGGCGCAGGTGATAGTGGTGGTGTCGGCACTGCCATTGCTTAGGTAGGTACCCTTCACCATGGCGAGCTGTTCGCCATGACTGATACACTCGGCGTCGTGGTTCGTCAGACTCGACTTGGTAAAACTCAGAAGGTAGACGGCATCGAGCAGGTTGGTCTTGCCCATGCCGTTCAGACCAACGAAGCAGTTGATCTTCGCAGCAAGCTCAAGCCTTACGTCTTGCAGGTTGCGGTAGTTGACTATCTCTATCTTGCTGAGTAACATAAGCGTCAGAATCCGGTGTTGGTGACTGTGGTGTTGCCTGCCGATATTTTGTGTGTCTCGACGATGCACGGCAAGCTCTCTTGCTTATAGCGGTTGACGGCGGTGATGCAGATGCGATATTCGCGCGGGTCGATGGCAAGAGATATGGTGTTGTCGGCTGTCAGAGCTATTATGTTTTTTGGGTTGTCGAAGTCGGTGTTCTCGAACTCGGGGAAGGCGTAAACCACATAATACGAGACTTGTTGTGCACCAGTGGCTGCTACCTTATCCCAACTCAGGGTGTAGGCATTGCCTTCGAGTTGAAGACGAGGGTTGGTGGGTTGCAAAGCTATAGTGGTGGGCTGATTGCAGTTGATGGGGTGTAGGGCGGGGTAGCGGTAGTAGTTGTTGCGCAGGCTGTCGCACACGCCCTGTGCGTTTCTTAGCAGTCCGGTGGCGGGGAAGAAGACCGAGCCTTGCACCTGACTGATGGTGTTGTTCAGTGCGAGCTGACGGCATATCTCGTTGGGTGTGCGCCATGCCTCCGAGGCGCGTGGGTTACTTAATCCGCTCACCGAGTGCCCCACGTAGTAGTTACGCGAGTAGCAATGCTCTGCCCACCATGGCGCTAACACTTGGTAGTCAGCCACACGCTTGCCTATCTCCCAGTATAACTGCGGCACCACATAGTCGATCCAGCCTTGTTCGAGCCATAGCAGGATGTCGGCGTACAGCTCGTCGTAGTTCTGCAGTCCGCTTGTCTCGCTGCCGCGCTCGTCGTTGCTCTTGTTACGCCAGATGCCGAACGGACTGATGCCGAACTCGACCCATGGCTTGATAGAGTGTATGGTATCGTGTAAGTCACGGATGGCAAGGTTGACGTTGTTGCGGCGCCAGTCATCGATGTTATCGAAGCCGCGAGGGTACTTGCTGAAGGTCGCGGCATCGGGGAACTTCTCGCCTTTGATGGGGTAGGGGTAGAAGTAGTCGTCCATGTGTATGGCGTCGATGTCGTACCGACGGACGAGGTCTGCCACCACTCGGCACAAGAACTCGCGCGTCTGGTCTAACCCCGGCTCGAAATACCACTGCTTGCCGTATTTCCAAAACCACTCAGGATGTTGGTGATACAAGTGTGTTGATGCTAAGTCTTGCACTCCGAACTGGTTGGTCACCCTATAGGGGTTGATCCACACATGCACGTCGATAGCGCGTCGGTGTGCCTCTTCAAGCACGAAGGCGAGCGGGTCGTAGGGCGTGTCGTTGTCTTGCCCCTGTTTGCCCGTCAGCCACAGACTCCACGGCTCAAGCTCCGAGGGGTAGAGAGCGTCGGCAGTGGGACGAACCTGAAAGATGACGGTGTTGATGCCCACTGCTTTCAGACGGTCGAGCAGGTCAATCATCTCTTGCTGTTGAAGCTCGCTGTTGCCGATGGCTTGTTTCGACGGCCAGTCGATATTGCTGACGGTGGCAATCCATGCTCCCCGCATCTCACGTTTATGCATCTGGGCGGCAGCCAAGAGGCAGGTCAGTGTGGCTAACACAAGTAAAGCAGTGCGTTTCATAGGGCGTGGTTTTTATAGTTCGAATATGTCGTCCGACAGAATGGTCTTCACGTCGGGGTCTGTAGTCTCGTAGGTGGTGTAGTTGCCGTTAGCCTCTTCTATCTTAAGCATGAGCAGTGCACCGGTGGCTTTGTCGTAGAGCAGGGTGAGTTGGTTGATACCTTGCTTTTGTTCGTTCTTGCGGGTGATGACAAAGCGGTAACGGGTGTTGCTCTCTTCGGCTTTCACCGTAGCTTTGTTGTCTTTGGCAATAGCTTCGATGTCACCCACAAAAGCATTGAGCAGCGAGCTTTTGAGCACTGCCATCTTGCCGGCTTGGTTGTTGCCCGAGAACTTCTGCTGTTTGTCGCCTTTCTTGATGTACATCACACCGTCTTTGATGAGGGTGTAGTCGCCTGCGGGGTCGCTATAGCGCATCAGCAGACTCTCGCTGTCGGTCTTGAAATACAGCGTGCCTTTCTTTGTCGTTGTCTTCTTCATTCGGGGTAGCACCTTGGTCTCGGAAAACTGCGCCGTCATGGCTCCGTTGCGTTGAGCTATACGGTGGATACGCTGTTCTAATGTGTCGGCAGAGACGAATTCGGCATGACATGCCAAGACAAGCAGAACGAGACTTAGTAGCTGAGTTGTGCAAGAGATATTAACTTTGTTTTTCATCTGATTATGTCGTTTTATCTGTCTTCCGACACTGCCGTCGGCAAGGCTTCGGGTTAAACAAAAAATGCATAGCTTTTGTGTTAGCACAAAAACCATGCAAATTTAGGAATATTTTTTTATTTACGCAAATTTTGCGTTACTGTCGATACTTTTTGCTGCTATTTGATATACGTTCCGATGTACTTGGTCGGGTATTCGCCGCATTTCATGTCGATGTCGAGTGTCAGCGGTGAGCCTTCGCTGTCGTAGCTTACCTTGCCCTTGAGGTTTCGGATGGTGTATTTGGGGTACTCGCCGAACAGCCCTGCCCACGGTACTATGCTGTCGCCGCTGAGGTTGCCGTCTTGGTCGATGTCGATATATGCTATTGTCATGTCAATAGTCACCGGCATCTTCGACGAGAAACTCACTTTTTTCAGAAGTACGTTGCAAGTGCCCTGCCGCTCGGTGTTAAGTGTCAGCTCGGCTTCTACGTCGTTTCTGACGTAGTCGATGCCCTCTCCGTCACCGTTGATTACAGTGACATTGCCTTTGAAGTTGCCCTCGTGAACGCTCTGCTCTTTTTCGTATGGTTGCTCGCACGAAGTGAACATGAAAAATAGTGTTAAGCTTAAGAGTAGTAGTAGCTTTACTTTCATGGAAATAAGAAATTAGAAATTAGAAATTCAAAAGTATTTTGCCTCCGAATTGTATCGGCTTGCCCGATTGCAGGAAGTGTCTGCTCATCGACACAAAGTGGAAGACGTCGTACCGGGTGTTGGTCAGGTTCTTGCCCCATAGTTGCAGTGTGACGTACTTCATCCGCAGGTTGATATTGGCGTTGAGCAGAGCGTAGAAGTTTTGCTTCAGGCTGTTTGCTTCATCCCAATAGATGGGTCCTACGGCGTTAGAGTTGACGTTGAGTGCGAGGTTATGAACTATGTCGTGGTCGAAGCTGAAGGTGTAAGTGAGCCCTAAGGAGGCGGTGTGTTGCGGGGCGTATGGAACGAAGTTGCCGGCGAAGTCTTGCTTGCCGTTGTTGTAGTTTACGAAAGTGGCATGTGTGAAGCCATAGGTGGTGCTGACTCGTAGGTGGCGGAAGGTGTAGTCGAGGGCGGCTTCGGCGCCAAGGCTGCGGCTCCTGCCGGCGTTGGTCATCATCCTGCCGGTGCCGTGCTCGGGGAAGGTGGTCAGCTGCTGGTTGAACACCTCAAGCTCGTATGCCGTCAGTCCGCCTTTGATGGTGTGGTTCGACTCTATGGCATGGTTGAAATGCGAGCCTACTTCGAACGTCAGACAACGCTCGGGCATATATGTCACCACTTCCGACACTTTATAGTCTTGTGTGGTGGCAAAATGCACGCCCATATCCGACATCATGTCGTTCATCATCCGGTTTTGCAATATGTCGGAGAACAGCTGGTTGTTGAAGCCTCCTGCTTTGTAACCCTCTGCTATCGAAGCGTATATGTTCCATGTCGGACGGTTGTAGCTGACGGCAAGGCGCGGTATGAGTTCGGCATAGGTGAGTGGTATCAGCCCGTTGAGCGAGGTGTTAACCGGTCGCCGACTAATGCCTGAGTAGTCGATGTTATAGTGTATCAGCGCGTCTGACACATAGTTGAAGCGGGCATGCTCCACGTCTATTCTAAGTCCGACTTCGAGTTGCCAGCGCTGCCATTGCAGATACGAGGTGTGGAAAGCGGAGACGTTGAGGTTATGTGTCCTGAAACGGCTGTCGATGACGAACTGCTCTTCTTCGAGTTCTATCTTAAGTGCCTCAGGAAACCCTGCTTTCACTATGCCTTGGTTGGCGTTTTTCAGAATCAGCGAGTCGATGCCGTCGCTCAGGAAGGTGACGGGTGCATGCATGGCGTTGTACTTATAGCTCAGTGCGATGCCGCTCAGCGAATGCCATGCCGTCTTCCCGCTTGTGCTCGTCAGTGTGGGGGTGGTGAAGACCAGCTCTTGCGACACGAAATGCTCCTGCTGTTGCTGCATCAAAGTGAAGTAACTCAGCCGGGTGTAGTCTTGGTCCATGAGCATACGGTCGTAGAGCATCTGATACGAGGTAGTGCCTTGTAGTGTGTATTGACCAATCGGCATACTAAAGCTGAAGCCTTCGATAAGGCTGTGGCGCAGATAGCTGCACTCGTCGTTGTGGTCGACGGGCATGCCTACTTGGTGATAGGGAAAACCGTTCTGTTTGACGAAGTTATAACTCAGCATGTTAGAGTAACTGACGCTGTTCTCTCTGTCGCTCCATTCTGTCTTGAGGCGTGCCCCGGCGTTGTCGGCTCTGTCGGTCAGGCTGTTGTCGTATACGTTACGAAAGAAACCGTCGGTGTGGTGATAGTTGACGGTGGCGGCGATAGCAACCCTGTCGCCTGCTAACGCATAATGAGCTATCCTCAGGTCGGCGTCGTTGTGGTTGGCGTAGCCCACCGAGGCTCGTGTGCCTTGGTAGTCGAAAGCGGAGAGCGAGCGCAGACTGAGCATGCCGCCTATGGTGTTGCGACCGAACAGAGTGCCCTGCGGACCGCGGTAGAAGTCGGCACGACGGATGTCGATGAAGTCGATGTCGAATGCGTTTTTATTGGCTATGCCGATGCCGTCGATATACATACCCACCACGGGGTTGTCCATTCGGGCACCTAAACCGCGAACGTATATCGACGAGGTCATGCGTGACCCATAGTCGGGGATGTGAAGATTAGGAACGAGGGGGGCAAGGTCTTTGGCTGCGTCGAGATGTTCGTCATCGAATCGGCGCAGACCGGTGAATGTCGATGAGACGGTGCGGTTCTGCTGCATCGAACTCAGACGAGCTTCGGTGACCTCGATCTGCTCGATGGTGTCGTTCAGAGTCGACTCTAAAGGCTCGGTAGCAGTTGCCGACATGGCAACCGTGGCTGAGACTATTAGGCAAACAAGTAGAAACCGACGCATCTTAATTAACAGAGTGATTGTAAAAGCGGGTGCAAAATTACTGTGTTTGTGTGGAATATACAATCGCTATTTATTATGATTTTGGCTTTTGAGCCGCATCGTATTATCTGTGAGCTGCTTGCTATTGTGCAGATACAGAGGTTTTTGTGGTGTCGGTTGCGTTTTGTTTAGCTTCGTTGCGCTGTTGGTGGTCGGCAACGTAGTCGATGCTGAAAGCTGCCTTTTGAGAGCGGTAGCGCGACAGCGACGAGTTCGACAGCCATGTGGTGTATCCGCCTGTCAGTCCGGCATCGAACAGTGCCCGAACCTCTTGCATGATGTTATGTGCGTCGTAGTCGATACCATTGCGGTCGACATATTTCAATACGTGGTATGCCTGTATCCATGTTCGTGGCACGGCAGGTGTCGGACATTGTCGTTGTCGGGCAGCAGCGCGTTCGCCCCAGTGGGTGAGGGTGTGGTAAGGGTGGTTCCACGGGTCTTTGATGCCGTAGGAGTAGGGCGCGAAATGGTCGGGGTAGGGCATGGCGCAGATGGCGTCAGCTACGTTGCTGATAGCAGGCCAGTACTGACCGTATGCCGTGGTGTACCCTTTGTTGGCTGACTCGCCGAACACGTCGATTGACACGTAAGCCCCCTCGAGGTGAATCTCGTCGGTAGCATACTGCACGAACCGCTGAATGGCTTGCACCATCGACTCGTCGTAGGTGTTGTGATAGTCGATGCGGTCTGCCACCGACTGCATACGGTCGGGAAAACGGACGTAGTCGAAGTTGATCTCGTCGAAGCCGAACCGTCTGACTGCCTCGCGGGCGAGGCATACGTTAAACTGCCACACACGGCGGTCGAAGGCGCTGGGCCAGTGAGCTTTGTTATGGTAGAAAGGTTGACCTTTCTCTCGCTCGGTGATGGCGACCTCGGGGTTGTCGCGAACGAAATAGGTGTCTTTGAACACGGTGATACGTCCGATGGCATACAGTCCCTCTTCGTGCAGACGACGTACTGCATATTCATACAGTTCGGTGCGTCGGCTGTTGCCACCCCATTTGAGGTTTGTGGGTGAGTATCGTCTGAACGTCTCGGCAGGATAGCCCGGACATTCGTTGTCTTTCAGGTCAATGACGATGGCGTTGATGCGTGTCTGCTTGGCAAGGTCGATGAAGCTGTCGATACGTCCCACTGCTCCGATATTCAGGTAGAGAGCGTATACGGGGTTGGGCATGGTGTGACTGAAGACGGGGCGCTCGACGGGGTAGAAGTCGCATCCGATAGCCTCGCCCGCACCATATTGGTTCTTGACGCGCGAATGGATAGAGTCGTAGTATGAGGCTTGGTAGTTGAGTTGTGCCGACAAGCTGTCGGACACAAGGTATTTGGCGAAGACGAAGCCGCGCTTGCCGTCTTGTTCTACAAGGTAGCGGTGCACCTTACCATCGGGGCAGAGGCTGTCGAAACCTACGATACTGACCGTGCTGCCTTTCTTGACTAAATGGCAGATATGTGAGTTGTGCAGACTGTCGATGACGGACGCGGCGGTGCGCACATACATCTGCGACTCTTGCACACTCTTAGCCAATGCGTCGACGAGGTTGTCGGCTCTGAGGTAGAGATGACCTTCTTCGGCATCTACCGGAACGTATTGTATGCCACCTATCTTGCGTGCTTTCTTCGGATAGGTGTTTAGCAGTGTGCCGCGAGTGAGTTGTGAGGCGCAATATACCGAGTCGTCGTCGATACAGAAAGCGTCGGCAGTGGCACTCGTAGAGGCTACGTAGGCTTGCTTGGCTGACTTGTCGGAAGGTGTAGTGCTGCCGGTTGTCTGACTCTGTGTCGTGCTGTTGCCGCAGGCGGCAAAGCATACGCACAAAGCGATAGCAGAAAAGCGAAAATTCATAGTTATAGTTGGTTTGAGTTTTAGTAGATTTTTATAGATGCTTTAGATTTTATAGATTTTATGCAAAGGTCTCTACGTCTTGTGCTGTGATGTTGTTGCCTGCAAGGATAATCAGTCGTTCGACCACGTTTCGCAATTCTCGGATGTTGCCGGTCCACGAGTGTTGTTGCAGTGCTTTGATGGCATCGTTTGTAAAAGTCTTCTTGGCAAGCCCTTGTTCGTCGCATACCTGTTCGTTGAAGTATTCGACAAGCAGTGGTATGTCTTCTTTGCGGTCGTCGAGCCGCGGCACATGAATCGGTATCACGTTGAGTCGGTGGTAGAGGTCTTCGCGGAAGTTGCCCTCGGCAATCTCTTTCAACAGGTCTTTGTTGGTGGCTGCTATTATTCTTACGTTCACTTTGATGGTCTTGTCGGAGCCGACACGTGTTATCTCGTTCTCTTGCAGAGCGCGTAGCACTTTAGTTTGTGCCGCGAGCGACATGTCGCCTATCTCGTCGAGGAAGAGTGTGCCGGAGTCAGCCTGCTCGAATTTGCCGGCGCGGTCTTTTACCGCCCCTGTAAACGACCCTTTCATGTGTCCGAATAGCTCCGACTCGATGAGTTCAGATGGTATGGCGGCGCAGTTGACCTCCACAAGCGGCTGTGCAGCACGCTGGCTCTGCTCGTGTATCAGACGAGCTACTACTTCTTTGCCGGTGCCGTTTTCACCGGTGATGAGCACGCGTGCCTCGGTGGGTGCCACCTTGTCGATGAGTTGGCGCACATGCTCGATGGCAGGACTAGTGCCTATCATCTTGTTTTTCAGCGAGACCTTGCGTTTCAATACTTTGGTCTGCTGAACCAGCGTCTTGCGCTCGAGTGCGTTCTTGGTGGTGATGAGCAGACGGTTGAGTTCGAGAGGTTTCTCAATGAAGTCGAACGCTCCTTTCTTGATACACTCAACGGCAGTCTCTATATTGCCGTGACCTGAAATCATAATCATCGGACTCTCGATGTCGGCTTGCCGCAGAGCGTCAAGCAACTCGATGCCGTCCATCTCGGGCATCTTGATGTCAGAAAAGATGAGGTCGTAACTCGTCTGGGAGGCTTTCTCTAACCCCGTCTTGCCATCTTCGGCTACTTCGACTTGGTAGCCCTCGAACTCGAGAATCTCTTTGAGGGTGTTACGAATAGAACGTTCGTCGTCAACGATGAGTATCTTTGCCATAGCTATAAGGGTTATAAGGCGGGCGATAAGTACCGAAATCCGAAAACCGAAATCTCATCACATTCCCGCCAATATTCATAAGAGCCTGCAAAATTACTATTTTTTTTGCACATTAACAAAAATATTGTAATTTTGCGTGCTTAATCGGATTTTGAGTTTAGAGTGCGTGTTTGGAGCGCGAGTGTGCGCCGGTTTTGAACCGGAGGAAAAGAAGAAAACAGTAAACAGCAATCAGAAATTAGCAATCAGCAATTAGAAATCAGAAATTAGAAATAAGAAATAAGAAATGGTCTCATTATATCGCTTCTTTCGTAGTCATAAGTGGCTTTTATATGTCGTGTTGGTTCTCTCTACGGCTTTGTTTGTTTTTTTAGGTTCGCGTTGTCGGTTCGAAGAGAACATAGCTAAGCTCCTGCCCCCTACCGACGAGAGTCTGAGTATCGACCTTGCTTTCTCCGACCTGAAAGTCAAGGATAAGCTCTTCGTTCAGGTTACGCCTCGCGACAGCGCGGCGTATGCCGATATGTCGGAGTGGCGCGAGACGGCTGTTGCTGCACTCGACATGCTGATGGAGGGTGTGGTGGCTGACGACAACGACTCGGCAGTGCTCAATACCTTCTACGAGGTAGACCCTGAGACGGTGATGGAAGCCTTAGCATGGGCTGTGGAGGTGGCACCTGCCTATCTCGACTTCGACGACCAACAGATGGACTCGCTTGTCAGTTACGAACATATAGAAAAGCAAGTGGCACAGTATGTCGACATGATGGATACCGACCTCGGGCAACTCTTGTACGACTACATAGGTTACGACCCTTGTGGTATACTGCTCTCGCAGATGCCCGCGGAGCTGACAAGCAAGATAGGTAACGAGAGTCAGAGTGCTTTCTACAACAATCATTTCTTCGCCGGCAACACTTGTTTTGGTTTTATCTCACCTCATCTGAGTTCGATGGATTCGGGACGTGCCGGCAAACTGATAAAAAACCTGCGTCGTAACGTCAGCCGTGTGGAAACCGAGTATCCGCAGGTGAAGGTATACTATCACGGCTCGACAGTGCAGTCAGCCAATAACGCAGGCAGGATAAAGCTCGACCTCGTTACTACGATAGGCATCTCGTTGGCTATCATCATGGTGCTGTTGGCATTGGTACTCAATCAGCCCGGCGACATCTTACTGCTGCTCTCACCGCTGCTTTATGGCATGCTGTTCTCGCTGTCGGGTATGTACCTCATGCAAGGTGGCATGTCGCTGATGGCTATCGGCATCGGAGCTATAGTGCTCGGTGTGGCGCTGAGCTATTGTCTGCATGTGGTGATACATTATAAGTATGTGCAGAACGTGTCGCAGACCATCAGCGAGCAGGCTAAGCCCGTCATGTTAGGTTCGTTGACCACCATTGGCGCCTTCATGGGACTGGTGTTCACGCAGTCGGCTCTGTTGCGCGACTTCGGTTGGTTCGCCTCTTTTGCCATGGTCGGAACTACGATAGGTTCGCTGGTCTTCATGCCGCATTTCTTCAAACACCACGTGCGTCGTAACGAACGTGCCTTCAGCTTCTTAGAGCATATCAACTCCATCGAACTCGACCGCAAGCCATGGGTGATGGTCGTCATCGTCGTTTATGTGGTGGTGGCGATAGCCTTCTCCGGACGTTATCAGTTCGACAACGACCTGCACAACATCAACTACACCGCTCCCGAGGTGACGGAAGCTCAACGTATCTGGGCTGAGAACCACAACCATGGCTACCATCAACAATACTATGCTGCCTACGGCAACACACTCGACGAAGCTCTGGTCAGCCTCGAGCAGATAGAGCGGCGCGCCGACTCGCTACGTGCTGTCGGCATAGTGGGCAAGTATACCAAGACCTCATACTTCATGCCGTCTATCCGGCGGCAGCAACAGCGTATTGACCATTGGAAAGAGTATTTCTCGCCCGACCGCGTCGAACTGATATGGGATAGGGTAGAGCGTGCAAGCCAAGCCAATGGCGTTGATGCCGAGATGTTCGCTTCGTTTAGAGAGCTGATGACATCCGACTACGAACCCGAACTGCTGTATGAAGCAGGCGTAGTGCCGGATAACATAATGAGTAACCTCGTAGAGCAGGTGGGTGACCTATATCTTGTGTTTGTACCTGTGAGGATGAACCGGCAAGACCTACCCGAAGTCAACAGGCAGCTTACCTCCCTTGACGGATGTATCGTACTCGACCCCTTCTACTATACCGCCGACTTAGTGGAACTTATCCATTCCGACTTCTCGAAGATACTGCTCATCTCCTCTATCTTCGTGTTTATAGTGCTGCTCATCTCGTTCCGTAGGCTTCTTACTGCTATGATAGCTTTCGTGCCTATGTTCCTATCGTGGTACGTAGTGTTAGGAGCGATGGCTATAGCAGGCTTGCCTTTCAACCTTATCAATATAGTGGTGTCTTCGTTCGTGTTCGGTATAGGCGTCGACTATAGTATCTTCATCATGGACGGGTTGTTGAAACGTGCCCGCGGTGAGGATATGCAGGTGCTTGCCTATCATAAGACCGCCATCACCATCTCGGCAACGATACTGACGGTATGCATGGCGTCGCTGCTGTTTGCCGTACACCCCGCCATCAACTCGATAGGCTTCGCTTCGCTCGTCGGAATGGTCACCACCATAGTGCTCTCATACACAGTAGAGCCATGGCTCTTCCGCCAATGTCTACGTTCCGAATTCCTGAGAAAACATCTCATCTAACCTTTAACAGCGTAGCGGTCTTTTTAACAAAAATTATAATTAATTAACCCGTTGGCGGAATTAAACCAGCGCATATTTGATTCTTCCAATCGGTTT
>CAMHKW010000005.1 GCA_946185835.1 uncultured Bacteroidales bacterium | reverse complement strand
AAACCGATTGGAAGAATCAAATATGCGCTGGTTTAATTCCGCCAACGGGTTATTTTTATATTTTTCTTAAGAAAAATTGGTGTGTCTGAGTGTTGGCATCACTGCTTTTCCTTGTTATAGACGAGTATACGATTCAGTCCGATGAGCGTAAGATGTCGCTGGTAGTTAAGGTCTTGTTGCATATTGTTAAGGATATATGGGGCGCTTCCTCCTGTAAGGAAGGTCTCGAAGTGTTCTACTCGTTCGCTTAGCGTCTTCATATAGCCTTTCACCTCGTACACCACTCCTCTGATGACGCCTGAGGCGATAGCGTCTTTGGTATTGCGTCCGAAGAGCGGAAAGAGTTGGTTTTCCTCCACTTCGACAAGCGGCAGACGTTTGGTCATGGTCTTGAGCACGGTAAGCCGCATCTTGATACCCGGTGCTATGTTACCTCCCATATATTGTCCTTCTTGGCTTACATAGTCGTAGGTGATAGCCGAGCCGGCGTCGATGATGAGCAGGTTGGTATTGGGGCACAGGGTCACTGCCCCTACGGCCGCCGCTAACCTGTCTTGTCCGAGAGTATGAGGCGTATCGTACAGGTTGTCGATGGGCAGACGGGTATGATGGTCGAGCAAGACGAAAAAACGGCTCTTACGCGCAAGGCAGTTGACAACCGAAGGTTCTACGTTTCCTACCGACGAGATGATGCTGTCGCTAATAGGATACAGCGAGAATAGCTTCTCGAGTTCGACATACGAGAATGTGCGATACATAAAGGTGCGAGCCATCCGGCCGTTTTGGTCGAAAAGGGCAATCTTAGTGCGAGAGTTACCTTGGTCGATACAGAGGTTCATAGTGTGAGCGAGCTTGGTGGAGTGCGAGTCGACCAACAGATAACCGTTTGTGCCGACTCCGTGGAGTGGTAAAAAAGAGGGCATGCCTAACGGCATACCCTCGTGTCAGAAGTTCTGTATATTATTTATTGAGAGCTTCTTTTGCTTTGTCAGCAGCGGTGTTGATAGCTTCTTTAGCTACATCAGAAGCAGCTTCTTCTGCAACCTCTTTAACGGTCTTGTCTTCTTCAGCTACAACAGCTTCTTCTGCAGCTACGGGGCTTTCTTCAGCCTTCTGGCAGCATTCTACTTTTTCCTCCGAAGCCTCTTCTTTAGCTTCTTTCTTGTCTGAACCGCAAGCTACCAATGCAGCAGCTACTGCGAGAACCATGAAAATTTTTTTCATTGTTTTAAGATTTATTGAATTAAACTTATGGGCTATGCCTTGTAGGCAACCCGATTATTTGTTGTTTTCAGGATGTTGTTTTGTGCCGACTCAACACAATCTTTTTCGTCGACCTTCTAGAATTACCGAAAAACACGTGCAAAGGTAATACATTTTTTTAGAATACGAACACATTACCAAAAAAAAGTGCTTCTTTACACAAAATTATTCGTCGAATGTAATCTTACCCCCCTTAAAGTAGAGGTTACGCCCCGGGTAATGTTTGACCCATTTGGGGTTATGTGTTGAGATCATTATCGCTGTTCCTGCCTTGCTTATCTTCTGTAGCAGTTCCATGATTTCTGTACCTGTCTCAGGGTCGAGGTTGCCTGTAGGTTCATCGGCAAGAATGAGTTGCGGCGAATTCAGGAGCGAGCGTGCTATGACGATACGTTGTTGTTCTCCGCCCGAGAGCTGATGCGGCATCTTATACGACTTGCCACCCATGCCCACAAGGTCAAGGATCTGCTCGATATGGTTGTCCATCACCTTTTTGTCTTTCCAACCGGTGGCTTTAAGCACAAACAATAGGTTGTCTTTGACGGTGCGGTCGGTCAGCAGCTGGAAGTCTTGGAAGATGATACCGAGTTGTCGGCGCAACATCGGAACCTGTCGGCGTTTTATCTTCATCATGTCGTAGTCGAACACACGTGCCTGACCGGCATAGATAGGCAACTCGGCATATATGGTTTTCATCAGCGACGACTTACCGCTACCCACTCTGCCGAGTAGGTAGACGAGTTCTCCGTTGTCGACTTGCAGATTGACATCCGTGAGCACCACTTGTTCGAGTTGCCGAATTTCGACATTACGATAATCGATAAGCATATTACTCTTCTGACAGTTTAGAGTCGATGATATTCACTTTCTTTTCAACCTCAGCGAGCTGACGTTTCAGGTCTTCTATCTTCTTTTGCATGTCGCTGACTATCTTGTTGCCTTTGCCCGACTTAGAGGTAAAGAACAAGATATTGTTTTCTGCCACTTTTATCTCTTGTTCGAGATTCTCGAATTGCCTTACGAGTCGGCGGCGTTCGTTTTGCAGTTGGTTGTCGTCCTTGCTTTCGATATCGTGGCTGAACGAACCCAAACGGCGTTCGGATGCCTGCACGTCGAGCTGGTCGTAGATACGGTCGCAAGCTGCGCGCATCTGTTTGTATATCTTCTCCTTGTCTTTGTAAGGCACATGTCCGATGGCAGCATACTGTTCGCTTAGTTCGCTCAGCCGCTGCAGCGTCTCTTTCTTGGTCGTAACCTCGAGTTCTTCTATTTGTTTGATAATAGCCTTTTTGGCTTCGAGGTTTGCTTTCTCGATGTCTTTCGTCGAGCGGTTTTGTTCCTTTTTGCGTTGGAAGAACTCGTCGCATGCAGCCTGAAAACGTTTCCAGATGTCGTCGGAGTATTTGCGAGCGACAGGTCCTATTTTCTTCCATTCGGCCTGCAGCTGCACCAACTTCTCGGTTGTCTCAGCCCACTGTTCGCTGTCTTTGAGTTCCTCTGCACGGCTGAGCAGCGAACGTTTCTTCTGCAGGTTGTCCGACAGCATGTCTTTTAGTGATTTATAGAAGGCTGTCTTCTTCGCGAAGAACTCGTCGCACAAAGCACGATATTCGTCGTAGATAACCTGATTATGTTTCTTGGGTGCGAAGCCTACCGCGCGCCATTGACTTTGCAACTCTGTCACCTTCTGCGTTGCTTCGTCCCATTGTTTGTTAGTCGTAAGTTGCTCGTAGTCGATACTCTTGAGTTGCTCGATGATGTCGAGTTTGACTTGCAGGTTCTGTTCCTCTTGTTGGTGTATCTGCTCGAAATGTTCTTGGTGACGCTTGTTGATAACCGTCGATGCCTCTTTGAAGCGGTTCCATACCTCTTCGCGCAGTTCGCGAGCCACCGGCCCTACCTCTGCCCATTTGCTATGCAGCTGCTGCAGCGCTCTGAATGCCTCCACCACGTTGGGGTTATTCTTAAGCTGTTCGGCTTGCTCGCACAACTGATTCTTGATGTCGAGGTTTTTCTTGAAGTCGTAGTCACGAAGGTCGTAGTTGATCTTGACCAGGTCATAGAACTGCTCTTGGTAGTAGTTATATTGTTTCCACAGCTGAGTTGCTACCGTGGGCGGCACTGCTCCGATGGTCTTCCATTCGGCTTGCAGGTCACGGAACTTCTTCATGTTGTCTTGCACGTCAGCCATGCCCGACTCAACCATTTCTTTCATCTGCGCGATGATATTCTCTTTTCTGAGTTGGTTCTGTTCGAGTTGCTGCTGTTGTTTTTTGTTAGCCTCAGCACGCATGTCTTTGTACTGTTGCAGCAGTTTCTTGAATTCCGCCTCAACATTGTCGAGCTTCTCGTCAGCCTGCTGTGCCACGTCTGCGGCAACGGCCTCGACATCGTCGGCAGCCTCAGCTGCTGCTTGTTGCATCTCTTTGCGTTTAGCTACGGCTATATGATGAAGTCGGTAGAACTGACTTTTTATCTGGTCGGCACGCTCTTTGATTTGGTCAACGGGTTGCTGCAACAAAGCGGTAAACTCCTCAACTAATTGCTCACGAGTCACGTTGTCGTCACCAACCCCGACTTCCGGCTCAGCCTCTACCTCAGTCTCAACCCCAACTTCCGGCTCAGCCTCAGCCTCTACCTCAGTCTCAACCTCAGTTTCAGCCTCAACCTCAGCCCCAGTCTCAGCCCCGGTCTCAGCCTTAACCTCAACCTCAGCCTCTGTCTGAGCGGCTTGAGCATTGTTTTCTACTTCTTGTTCATTAACATCTGCCACCTGCTCGGGTGCAGCGAGAGTTTCCTTGTTTTCAAGTGGATCCATAGCTGTATAGTTTTAATGATTGTTACATGTTGCCTTAAGGTACGTGGTTTACACAGTGCCTACTGCAAGCAACAAAATTGCTCGCAAAGTTACAAAAAAATATCCGAACTCGACAAATATTTGATTGATTAAAGTCGATTTTTTAATTATTTCGATGCAAAACGACATCAATAAACGAGTAAAGGAAGTCCGAAAGAGAAGAAATAGCCGCCGGGCTGTCGCCGTTAATGTTCGTCAAGCAAGTCCGGACGACGTTGCATCGTATGCTTCACCGACTCTTCGTACATCCATTCTTCTATCTTGGCTTGATGTCCTGACAACAGGATATCCGGCACTCGCCATCCTTTATATTCTGCCGGTCGGGTATACACTCCGGCCTCAAGCAGACCGTCTTGAAAAGAGTCGCTTAGAGCCGAGGTCTCGTCGCCGAGAGCACCGGGCAGCAGACGAACGATAGCATCGGTCATCATAGCAGCCGGCAGTTCGCCACCGGTCAGTACGAAGTCACCCACAGAGTATTCCTTAGTGATCAGGTGGTCTCTGACACGCTGGTCGACACCTTTGTAGTGCCCGCAAAGGATGATGATATTCTGCTTTAGAGATAGCGCGTTGGCATGCTTCTGAGTAAAGCGTTCGCCGTCAGGCGCGGTGAATATTATCTCGTCGTATTGTCGCTCGGCACAGAGGTGCGATATAAGCCTGTCGATAGGCTCTATCTGTAGCACCATTCCGGCAGAGAAGCCGAAGGCATAATCGTCGACCTTACGATGCTTGTCAAGGGTCCAGTCGCGCAAGTTATGCACATATATCTCAACGAGTCCTTTCTCTTTGGCACGTTTGATGATAGAGTGCGAGAGCGGACTCTCAAGCAACTCGGGTACGGCGGTGATAATATCGATACGCATGGCTTTGTAGGATTATTATTATCGAGACTGACAGATTGAGTTATGCCTTACGGCACGGGGTCGTAACCGCTTCCTCCCCATGGGTGGCAGCGTGCGATACGTTTCAGACCGAGCCATCCGCCTTTTATGACCCCGTATTTCATCACTGCCTCGACCATATATTGCGAGCAGGTAGGGGTATAACGGCACGACGGAGGCGTAAGAGGAGAGATACAATATCTGTAGAAATACACAGGCAGCAAGAATGCCTTACGTACTATTTGCTGAAAACGGTTCATAATGCCGTAGTAAGTTTTAGTATCGTCTTTTGCATTGCAGCCTCGATAGCGGTATAGTCGAGCACTTGCGCTGCCACATACACCAGCGAGAGCTGCAAGCCGCAATCGGTTTGTCGGCAATGCTGTTTCAAAGGCTCACTATTCAAACGATAGGCCTCGCGCATCAGACGTTTCAGGCGGTTACGGTCGGTGGCATGCTTAAACAGGTTCTTAGGAGCCCTGACAAGCACCTTGGGCGAAGAAGCGCCGGCATCGACTTTCAGATAAGCCACTCTTAACGGATAGCACGTAAAACGACGGGCAGAAGCGTAAAAACGTTTTATACTTTCCTGCCCGCATAGTTTTTCCGATTTAGGGAAGCCGTTAGTTGTCATTATCGTGTTCTGCCTTTGCCAGGAAATCCTCTAAGGCTGCTGTTATCGAGTGGTACTCTTTCGAGGGTGCCAACACGTCGGGCTCTACTCCGTGCTCCTCGAGTGCCTGCATCGTAGTCTGCCCGAAGCATGCCATATAATACTCCTCGCGTTTCAGGTTCGGGAAATTGGCAAAGAAAGCCTCTACACCTTTAGGAGTGAAGAGCACATACATATCATATCGCGGCAACTCGTTAGGCTCGAACTTATTGATTACCGTACGATACATCACCACCGGGGTGACGGTAATCTTGTGAGAGGCAAACATCTGAATGGTGTCGTCGCTATGCACGTCAGACACCACCATCATATAAAGCTCGGTCGGACGACGCTGCATTGCCGGCAAAACACCCTCAAAGCGGTTGTTCGCACCATAAAACACCTTGCGCTTGCGATACTGTATGTACTTTTGCAAGTAATTGGCTATCGACTCGGAAATGCAATAGTAATGCATCGTCTCCGGCACAGTGATACGCATCTCCTTGCACAAACCGAAGAAGTTGTCGATACCATGACGCGAATTAAAAATCACAGCGGTATAGTCTAACACATTGATGTGCTGAGCACGGAACTCCTTAGGAGTAACAGGTTCAACACGTATCAGCTGATGGAAATCGAATTCTACACCAAAACGCGCCTCCATATCGAAATAAGGCGACTTCTCTGTAGCCGGACGAGGCTGAGAGATCAATATTTTCTTTACTTTCAAAACCTTATAAGTAATTATATTACACTTCTACCCTAATAGCCACCATGTGAATTGCAGCATCACAAAAGCCGGTAACAATTCGAGCGTGCAAAGGTACAACAAAATATAAAAACACGCGAATATTTTTGTAAAAAATAGTCGAAAAAGTTTTATCGACAGACAAAGCAAATAGAACGAAAACAAGATAAATGCCAATATAGCAGCCAGTTGTTGCGGATTAGCCGAACAAAACACCACTACGAGTAACAGCGGGTAGGCAAACAGAGTGGTAGCAGTTAGCAAGTTGGTGTAATGCTGAAGGCACAGACCGAACGTTTTAGAATCGAAGAACACATACGCCACCAGCCTTGTTGCCAGATACTTAACCACTCCGACTACCACTACTGTCGCAGCTATCTCAAGAAAACTGACGAAAGAGAACGTGCCGCCCACAGAGCATATCAGCTGCAGCGAGAGTGCCAGCACTGCCACCTTATATATAATAAGCAGTACCTGTGCACGTAAGTCGGGCGAAGCAAGTGTAAAAATACTCTCACGCTCTTTTATCGAGAAAAGGGTACGCACGGCATTCGTTATCATTCCACGTCCGTAGAAATGTGCCAGTCCGACCACTACGAGCATGGCAAACAGCAGCCACGCCACCCACGGCTCGGTTGCAGACGATGATATGCGGGCTATCGATTCCATTTGCTCTGATTACAAAGTCTTGTATTTGTTCGAATTATATCTGTGCTTGTTTTCTTACCGAGCGGTCCCACTTAGGTGCGTTGACGATAGCGTCAAGCACCTCGTCGGCTGAGTTCACCACCGTTATCATATCGAGGTGCACGCCCCTCATCATCTGCTTTTGGGCAAGACGGTTGAGACACTCGAGCAGACCATCATAAAATCCTGAGATATTGAGCACCACAATAGGCTTCGAGTGCAGTCCGAGCTGTTTCCATGTCATGCACTCAAGCAGTTCTTCCCATGTGCCTATGCCTCCCGGCAACGCCACAAAGGCATCGCTGAGACGATGAATAGTAGACTTACGCTCATGCATGTCGGCGGTGACTATCAGCTCCGACAGGTTGTCGCGTTTCCACCCTTCGTCAACCATAAACTGAGGTATCACGCCTGTTATATATCCGCCCTCCGACTCGGCGCCATCGGCGATAGCACCCATCAGACCAACCTTACCTGCACCATAGACCAGCCTCACACCATTGCGGGCGAAAAGCTGACCAAGGCGATACGACTCCGCAAGATAATGTTCATCTACTTTCGACGAAGAGGCAGCAAACACCGCAACCGACAATGGCTTAGTTTTATCTTCCATAAGAATTAGGTAATGTTACAATCAGCGGCAATCAGTCCGCTTCGGACTGCAAAATTACATGTTTTTTTCTATCCTCACAAATACAAAGTCAAAAAACATTCTTGCAACGCTTATATCGGGATAACGAAGATGACATCTGTTTTTTCACGTCCTCTACTCCGACGAATAACACGTTATTATGATAGGTCTAACACGAAAAGAAGAACCAAAATTTGGTTATAATAAGAAAATTATGTACCTTTGCGCACTTTTCGTTTTTATTGCAGTAATCTGCCGCCGGTTGTAAACCGACGCACTTAACACTAAACACTAAACTCTAAACTCTAAACACCATGTCACAACAGTCTCCACTTCCCGTTTCTGCCACTATTGAAATAGTAGAGGTGACCACACGTCGCCAGCTTCGTGAATTTGTCGACTTTGCCGACCGTCTTTATGCCGACTGTGAGCAATACTGTCCCCCTCTTCGAGGCGACGAGCTTACCATGTTCGACCGCAAGAAAAACCCAGTCTATGAGTTTTGTGAGTCGGTAGAGTATTTAGCCACATGCGAGGGGCGCACCGTAGGTCGTATTTGCGGTATCATCAACCGTACTGCCAACGAGGTATGGAAAGTGAAGAAGGTGCGCTTCGGCTGGTTCGACTTCGTCGACGACAAGCGCGTGTCGCGTGCACTGCTCGACAAGGTGGCACAGTGGGGCAAAGAGCGCGGAATGGAATACCTCAACGGACCAGTAGGCTTCACCGACTTCGACCACGAAGGACTGCTCATCGAAGGGTTCGAATACTTAGCTCCACTCGCCTCGCTATATAACTACCCCTACTACGAGAAGCATCTCGAAGAGTATGGTCTTACTAAAGAGAACGACTGGATAGAGCTTCAGCTCACCCCTCCTGCCCAGATGCCCGAACGACTGCAACGTATCAGCAAAGTAGTGATGGAGCGCAGCAACGTGCATGTCGACAAGGTAAAAGACGTAAAGACGCTGTTGAAGAAATACGGATATACCTTCTTCGACCTTATGGAAGAGAGTTATGCCCACCTCTATAACTACTCACCTCTGACTCCGGCACTTAAGCGCTACTACTCACAGTATTACTTTTCTATCCTCAACTTCGACCTCGTATGTATCGTCGTCAACGAGAAAGACGAGATAGTGGGTTTAGGCGTCTCGATGCCCGACATCTCGGAGGCTGTTCGCAAAGCACATGGCAGACTCTTCCCCTTCGGCTGGTACCACATGCTCAAAGCCCTCAAGGCTAAACAGTACGAGGCTATCGACATGCTCATCATTGCCGTGCGACCCGACTACCAAGGCAAAGGCATCAACTCCGTTATCTTAGCAGAGCAATTCCCGTATTTCTTAAAATATGGAGCCAAGCGAGTGGAGACCACCTCGATAATGGAGACCAACTGGAAGAACCAAGCCAACTGGGAGATGTTCCCGCATAAGATGCATAAGCGCCGCAGAGCTTATATCAAACCGCTATAGACTGCCTTATAGACAATACCGCTATAGCCCTATCCACTACCGGCGATGAAGAAAGACGACACATATAACGAGGCTCTGTCGATGCTCGACGAATATATCGCTGCCAACCGCTTGCGTAAGACACAAGAGCGGTATATCATCTTGCGACAGATATGCAACTTCCCGGCACAGTTCACTGCCAACCAGTTAGAGGTGCTATGTGCCAAAGAGCTGACGGTGGCACGTGCCACCATATACAATGCCCTGCAGCTCTTTCTCGATGCCGGCTTGCTGACCGCGCACCAGCAATATGCAGGGTCGAAGGTGACAGCCTACGAGCTGGTAGTGGCGAAAAACTCGAAGATGATGTTTCAGTGTACACGCTGCGGCAGAGTGGTAGAGTTCAACGACAAAGCCGTTGACAACGCACTGCGTATGCATCGGTACTCTAACTTCATACCCGCGAATTACTCAACCTATATCTTCGGTGTGTGCAAGACATGCCGCAGCCCAAAAAAGAAATAACCTTACAGTTAGCAAGGCTGCAACTATGCTGTCTGCTACCTCTACAGCAAACGGGCATGACTACGCACAAACACGATAACGAACAAACATCATAACAAACAGACAGACACTACGTTTGCGCAATCAGTCTCCAAACTCTAAACTCTAAACTCTAAACCCAAAACCATCATGTCAGTAGGTTTATATTGGATTATCTTTATCGGCATTGCCGTAGCGAGCTGGCTTGTGAGCAAGTCGCTTGAAAACAAGTTCGAAAAATATTCGAAGGTACCTCTCAACCTCACAGGCAAAGAGGTAGCCGAGAAGATGTTGCGCGACAACGGCATCACCGACGTCAATGTAGTCAGCGTAGAGGGTCATCTGACCGACCACTACGACCCGCGTCAGAAAACCATCAACTTGTCGGCTTCTGTCTATGGCAGTGCGTCGGTGGCAGCGGCAGCCGTTGCCGCACACGAGACCGGTCATGCCTTACAGCACGCCATGGGGTATGCGCCTCTCAAAGTACGCAGCGCCCTCGTCCCCGTAGTAAGCACCGCCAGCCGATACATGAGCTGGATACTGCTCGCAGGCATGCTGCTAATCAACTACTCGATAGTACCTCTGCAGGTCGGTATCGTGCTGTTTGCCCTCACCACCCTCTTCTCGTTCGTCACACTCCCCGTCGAAGTCAACGCCTCACAACGCGCTGTGGCATGGCTCGAAGAGTCGGGCATCACCAACCGAGAGACCACAGAGATGGCATCAGATGCGCTTCATGCTGCGGCATATACCTACGTGGTAGCGGCCCTGTCATCGCTCGCAACACTGCTCTACTATATCATGGTCGCTAACAGCAGACGCGACTAAAGGTTGTCATAGAGAACCTCTATCGGGCAAAACAACCGATATGGGACAAAAATTTGCTCAGTTCGAAAAAAAAGACTACCTTTGCGCCGCTTTAGCAACAGTGCGCGTCAGACCTCCGAGTCGCGCGGCTATGGCTCCGTAGCTTAGCTGAATAGAGCGTCAGATTCCGGTTCTGAAGGTCGTGGGTTTGAATCCCACCGGGGTCACAACAACAGCAGCAGGCAACCTGTTGGTTTGCCTGCTGCTGTTGTCGCACTCCATGAAAGGGCTGCTACAAGGCAAAGAGCCAATCAAGGGCTTCGAGAACTTCGGTATCGCTGCACTCTTGGTCGATACGGCAGTTGCCTACCGCCTGCAGCAAGGTAAGGTTGATGCTATGAGTCGACGTATTCTTCTTGTCGTGATGCATCAGCAAGACAAGCTGCTGTAGGTCTTTGCACGAGCATACGGGTCGTCCGTAGTATTCGTATAGCAATGGCAAACACTGCGTTATCACTTCTTTCTTAAAACCGAGACGGATATGCGAGAGATACATCTCGGCAAGCATGCCATAGAACACCGCATATCCGTGGGGCATCACTTCACCTGTGTCTATCGAATGTTGCTCAAGAGCATGCCCGATGGTATGACCGAAGTTAAGCGACTTGCGTATACCTGTCTCTGTCGGGTCGTTCTCGACGATGTAGTTTTTTATCACTACACTACGCTCAATCAGAAACTCCAGTTCTTCGAGGTCGGTCTTGCCCGGGTCGTAGCCGAGCACACGGTTTAGCTCTAATGGCGATGAGATCAGAGCATGCTTGAGCATCTCTGCATACCCTGAAAGAAACTCTTTCGCCGGCAACGTCTTCATAAACTCGAGCGAGAGTATCACGCGCTCGGGCTTGGCAAACAGCCCTATCCCATTTTTGATGCCATAGTAGTTGAAGCCTGTTTTCCCTCCCAAGGCAGCATCGATAGCAGCGAGCAGAGTGGTGGGGACGTTGACGTACTTCATACCCCGCTTGAAAGTAGAAGCAGCAAAACCGCCGAGGTCACTTACATATCCGCCACCCAGGTTGAACAAAACAGAATGACGAGTGGCACCGTGGTCGAACAGAAACTGCCACACTTTTTCCACGGTGGCAAGAGTCTTATTTTCATCGCCGCAAGGGATAGTGCATACCTGGCTCAGAGGCAGAAAGAGAGTTCGTTGCAACAACGGCAGGCAATGAGTCAGTGTATTATCGTCGACAAGCACAAACACCTGCTCGCGTGGCACCATTGCCACCACTTCGCGCAACGCCAAATCAAGATCGTGAGTTATCATAAACTTGCTACAATTATGTTTCGATTTGCAAAGGTACGATATTTTTTGTATCTTTGCAACGTTTTCGTAAAATGGCATAGTTATTGTTGCTATGGCATATACCCAAATAACAGTTTGATATGCCCAAACATATCCTTATACTCTCAACAATGAAAAAAATCAGACGACTCATTCTTTGCTTTTTACTTACCCTGCTCACCTTCTCGGCTTCGGCAGGTGACGTGAGATACCTCACCACCGAGCAATTCATCGAGATATTCTTCGACTTCAGAGTGTCTAACCAATGGGAGTATCATGGCGATGTGCCCTGCGTTATCGACTTCTACACCACTTGGTGCGGTCCGTGCCGTAAGCTTGCACCTATCATGGAAGACCTCTCGGAGCAATACTGCGGAGATGTCGTCTTCTACAAAGTCGACACCGAGAAAGAACGGTTCCTCGCCTATTTCTTCGGCATCAACAGCATACCGCAGATACTCTTCGTACCCAAAGAGGGTAAGCCGCAACTTGCTAAAGGACTGCTTCCCAAAGACGTCTTAGAGCAAGCTATCGAAGACATACTGCTTCATCCCGCAGCTCAGGCGGCTGACAAATAACGTTCTTTTGCTTATACTATTTTTCGACTCATGACAACAACAGTATTTCTCACCGGTGCCACCGGCACCATGGGCTGGCAAGGGCTGCAAGAGCTGCTTGCCAGCAACAACGCCGAACACAACTATCGTATCCGCGTCTTAGCACGAAAAAGCAAGAAGAACCAACGTCTGTTAACACCGCTGCTCGACCGCATAGATGTTATATGGGGCGATTTGACCAACTACCCCGATGTAGAACGCGGTGTGAGAGGAGCCGACATAGTGCTGCACGTAGGTGGCATGGTGTCGCCACAAGCCGACTACCGTCCGCTTGCCACCTATCACACCAACATACGAGCAGCGGAGAACATACGCGATGCCATCCTCGCACAAGGAAACAGACAGCCTAAGTTAGTATACATAGGCTCGGTAGCGCAGATGGGAGACCGACGTGAACCGCTCCATTGGGGACGCACCGGCGACCCTATATGTGTTAGTGCCTACGACCACTACGGCATCACCAAAGCTCTGAGCGAACGCATACTCACCGACAGCGGCATACAACGATGGGTCAGCCTCCGACAGTCGGGCATACTATACCCCGCCATACTGCGAAACTACGACCCCATCATGTTTCACGTACCGATACGAGGCGTATTAGAATGGGCTACGGTAGAAGACTCTGGTCGACTGCTCGAACGAGTGTGCCGACCTACAGTACCCGAAGAGTTCTGGAACCGATATTATAACATAGGCTCAGGTGCCGACTACCGCATCAGCAACTACGAGTTCGAATGTCTGCTCTTAGATGCCATCGGCTGCCCTCGACCCGAGAAGATATTCGAGACGCGGTGGTTCACCACACGCAACTTCCACGGCATGTGGTACCTCGATGGCGACGTGTTAGAAAACTACCTGCATTTCCGCGCCAACATACCCATCCGTCAGTACTTCGAGCAGATGAGCCGAAGTCGGTCGGTGCCATGGGGCATACGTCTCGCTAAAGCTACCAAAGCCGCCAAACTCGTGCCGCACATCGTGAAGTTGGCAATGCGCCAAATGGCATATCAGCCTGTGCACGGCACACAGACATGGATACGCCTGTCGGAGTCGACCGACCCTCAGCAACGGCACAAGGCAGAGCAACGTATTGCTGCATACTATGGCTCGAAAGACCAATATATGTCCATACCCGACTGGCAACATACGGACCTCAGCCACCCCTCTGACCACGCCGTCGTTCTCGACCACGGCTACGACGAGCAGAAACCCGCCTCGGAGTTATGTCTTGACGACCTCCGACAAGCCGCTCGGTTCCGCGGTGGACAATGTCTGGCAACAGACATGAAGAAAGGCGACTGGGACACACAGGTAGAATGGCAATGTGCCGAAGGACACCGTTTCAAAGCTTCACCACGACTCATCCTTTTAGGAGGACACTGGTGCCCCGACTGTTTCCCGTTCCCCTATAAAGGAGACAAAGCACGACCATGGCAATGGGACAAAGAGGCTAAACGCAACCCCTTCTTTGCTCAGTTATGGACACCGCTACACGACCCGCAAGAAGACAACACCTACGACTACCACATCTTCGACGGCTGGGAGAAATAACTCTAACAGCGAAGCGGTCTAACCTCTAACAGCGAAGCGGTCTAACAGCGAAGCGGTCTAACAGCGAAGCGGTCTAACAGCAAAGCGGTCTAACAGCAAAGCGGTCTAACCTCTAACTTCTAACTTCTAACCAACATGTATTTCGACGAATTACCATTAGCTGACGAACTTTTAGATGCTCTTGATGCCATGCACTTCGAGCAGTGCACTCCCGTCCAAGAAGCCACCATACCCGTCATCCTCGAGGGTGACGACGTGATAGCATGCGCCCAAACCGGCACGGGTAAGACGGCAGCATATATACTTCCGCTACTCGACAACCTGCTACGCGACGGACACGACCCCGACGGTATCAACGCCATCATCATGGCACCCACACGCGAACTCGCACAGCAGATAGACCAACAGATGGAAGGCTTCTCGTATTTCCTACCCTTCTCATCGGTCGCTATCTACGGCGGCAACGACGGCAGCGCTTTCGTACAACAACGTAACGGACTGCAAAGAGGTGCCGACATCGTGATAGCAACACCCGGCAGACTACTCTCACACATCAGTCTGTATAACATCGACTTCTCGAAAGTCAAGTACTTCATCCTTGACGAAGCCGACCGCATGCTCGACATGGGCTTCTTCGACGACATACTCACCATCGCCAAGCAACTGCCCGCCGACCGCCAGACCATCATGTTCTCTGCTACCATGCCTACAGAACTTCGACGCATCGCCAAAACCCTGATGCACGAGCCGAAGGAAGTCAACATCGCCATTGCCCGTCCGCCGGAGACCATCAGCCAGAAGGCATGTATCTGCCACGAAGCACAGAAGCTGCCTATGCTCAAGCACCTTCTCGTAGGCAAGCAACTACGCAAAGTGATAGTGTTTGTGGGCAAAAAACAAAGTGTGAAAGACGTATGGCTCACCCTGCGTAAGGCAGGATTAGAGGCACGACAGATGCACTCAGACCTGACACAGAAAGAGCGGGAAGAGGTGATGCTCGACTTCCGAAACGGCAAGGTCGACGTTCTCGTGGCTACCGACATAGTAGCACGAGGCATCGATGTCGACGACATTCCGATGGTTATCAACTACGACGTACCACGCGACGTAGAAGACTACGTGCACCGTATCGGCAGAACAGCACGAGCCGAGAACACCGGAATAGCCATTACCTTAGTGAGCGAAAGCGACCAACTCTTCTTCAGCAAGATAGAGCAGTTCCTCAAAAAAGAGATCGAACGAATCGACATGCCTCAAGAACTCGGCAATGCTCCAGAATATAACCCGCGTCCCTTGCAACAGCACAACAGCCGGCAAAACAGAAAACGCAAGCCACGAGACGGCAGCAGGAAACCGCAAAACGGCAAACCCGCGGCAGAAAGCCGGAACGGCAGCAGGCGAAGACATAAAAACAACAAACAGGGCAAAACTGACAACGGACAAAAAAGCGCTGCACAATAAGACGCATACGTCATCCCGTGATGCAAACAAACCGACATAGCCGGCAGCACAGACACATACTACTCACATGGCAAGAGTGCGTCAAGAGGCAGGTCTGTCATCTGACCGGCAACACAAAAGAAGCGAGACTCGTTGAGCCTCGCTTCTTTTGTCGGGATGACAAGATTTGAACTTGCGACCTCCGGTCCCCCAGACCGTTGCGCTACCGGACTGCGCCACATCCCGTACTGCTTTTCCTGAAAGCGGGTGCAAAAGTAATGCTTTTTTTCTACTTGTGCAAATATTTCTTAAAAAACTTTCACATTCCGATAATTTTTCATAATTTTGCAGGCTGAATTAGTGTGGCTTTTTAGGCAGATACACAAAGCATACCACTGTCAGCTGCAAACCTGCGTACCCACACGACATCAACCGAAGTCAACACCCCGAAGTCAACGACACACGTTAATATCATAAACTAACCGCCGGCAGTAAACCGGCGCACCCTACTCTAAATCAAATGAAAAAACTCTCAGTACTATTCGGCAGTCGTCACACATGGGCATGGCCATACGTACTCTTCTTAGTATTGTTTGTGGTCTTACCACTACTGCTCATTGTGGTGTATGCCTTTCAAGATGCCAATGGTCATTTCACGGTGCAGAACTTCATCAAGTTTTTCAACACCTCAGAGGCTGTCAACACCTTCATCTATTCTCTTGCTATCGCGCTCATCACCACTGCTACATGCCTGCTACTGGGCTATCCGGCAGCCTATATAATGGCAATGGCAGAGTTCCGCACGCCGCAGGTGATGGCTATGCTTTTCATTCTGCCGATGTGGATCAACTTTCTGCTACGAACGCTTGCCACGGTAGAGCTTTTCAATATGTTTTCCATTCCACTGGGCGAAGGTGCACTGCTCTTCGGCATGGTATACGACTTCCTGCCTTTTATGATATACCCTATATATAACAACCTACAGAAGATGGACCGTTCGCTCATCGAAGCAGCTACCGACCTCGGAGCCGACCGTATGCACGTGTTCACCAAGGTCATACTGCCGCTTTCCACCCCGGGTATCTACAGCGGTATCATCATGGTTTTCATGCCTACCGTGTCAACCTTTGCCATCGCCGAACTACTCACACACAATAAGATAACGCTGTTCGGTTCGCTCATACAACGCTCGTTCGGAGAAGGAGGACTCACGATGTGGAACTACGGAGCAGCACTCTCACTCATCATGCTTATCATCATTGGTCTGACAAGTTTCTTCGGGCAAAGCGACAGCGAAGATACCGGACGGGGAGGACTGCTATAACGCCTTACAACGCAACCGAGTACATGTCGTCGAAGACCCTGCGAGCGAGTACCTCGCACTCTTTACGACAGTTAAGTAATGAATAAAACTAACAACTATACAACACAATGAAAACTTTTAAGCTAACTATTATGGCACTATTAGCCTTCTCAGCTGTGTCGTGCACACAGAAGATGAGTTCGGGTATCGACACCTCGAACCTCGACACCACAGTCGTTCCACAAAACGACTTCTACCAATACGCCTGCGGCGGATGGATGCAAGCCAACCCGCTGACAGCCGAATACAGCCGCTTCGGCTCGTTCGATAAGTTGGCAGAAGACAACCGCACACGCATCAACGACTTGATAGCCGAAATCGCCTCACAAGACAACCGACAAGGCACTATCGAGCAGAAGATAGGCGACTTATATAACCTCGCAATGGATACCGCACGTCGTAATGCCGAAGGATTAGCACCCGTAAAACCGCTCTTCGACGACATTGAAAGCATCACAGCCGAAAACCTCTCGTACAAACTCGGCGAGAGCCTTTTGTATGGTATGTTCGGACTCTATCCCGATGCTGACGAGATGAACAGCTCGATGAACATACTCAAGATTTACCAGGGAGGCTTCGAGCTTGGCGAAAAGACCTACTACTTCGACCAAGACGAGCGCACACAAAACATACGCGACGAGTACGTCAAGCATGTGGCTCGTATGTTCGAGTTATACGGCTTCAGCAATGCCGAGCAGAAGGCTGCTACCGTCATGCGCCTTGAGACACGCCTCGCCGCTGCTGCCAAGAACAGCGTCGAACTGCGCGACCCGTACGACAACTACAACAAGATGACGGTCGACGAACTCAAAGCCCTCGTGCCACAGATAGTATGGGACGACGTGTTCCGCGCACTCGACATCGAGGTCACAGAGCTGTCAGTCGGACAGGTCGACTTCCTCAAAGAAGTAGGACTGATGATAGAGCAAGAGCCGTTAGACGACCTCAAGACTTTATTCCAATGGCAGACCATCAGCGAGACAGCCTCGTCACTCAACGACGAGCTTTACATGGCTTCGTTTGACTTCTGGGGACGCGTAATGTCTGGCAAAGAAGAGCCCTCACCACTATGGAAGAGAGCCGTAAGCATAGTCAACGGAACCGTTGGCGAAGCCGTAGGACAGATTTATGTTGCCAAGTACTTCCCACCGGAAGCCAAAAAACGCATGCTCAAACTGGTACACAACCTGCAGACCTCGCTCTCGGAACGTATCGAAGCACAGGAATGGATGAGCGACGAGACCAAAGCTAAAGCACAAGAGAAACTCTCGGCTTTCTACGTAAAGATAGGCTATCCTGACAAGTTCAGAGACTACACCGACCTCGACATCAACGCCGAAGACTCGTATCTGACGAACCTGCTGCGCGCCCGCAAGTTCGAGAACGCTTACGAGATGAGCTTCGTAGGCAAACCCGTCGACCGTGAGCGCTGGTATATGACGCCACAGACCGTCAACGCCTACTACAACCCTGCCACCAACGAGATATGCTTCCCCGCCGGCATTCTGCAACCGCCGTTCTTCGACATGCAAGCCGACGACGCCTTCAACTACGGAGCTATCGGAGTGGTGATAGGCCACGAGATGACACACGGCTTCGACGACCAAGGCTCACATTTTGACAAAGACGGCAACCTCAACGAATGGTGGACAGAAGAAGACCGCGCTAACTTCGTAAAACGCACACAGGTGATGGTCGACTATTTCGATAAGATAGAAGTCCTGCCCGGCTTGTTTGCCAACGGCTCACTCACCCTCGGCGAGAACATAGCCGACCATGGCGGTCTGAACGTAAGCTTCCAAGCCTACAAGAACGCCACCGCCGGACATCAGCTGCCCGCTATCGACGGCTTCACTGCCGACCAACGCTTCTTCCTCGCCTACGCCAACCTGTGGGCTAACAACATACGCGACGAGCAGATAGCCCTGCAGACCAAAAGCGACCCCCACTCGTTAGGACGCTGGCGCGTGAACGGAGCACTACCACATATCAACGCATGGTATGAAGCATGGAACGTGACCGAAGAGTCGCCCATGTATGTAGCCCCCGCCGACAGAGTAACGATATGGTAATAGGCTGACTGCCAACTTAACATATTCTAACACCAACAACCTACGTCATGCTGACATTGTTTCTCTCATACGCCATTGTGCTGAGCACCCTTGCGCCGCTACGTAGCACACCCGACTACTCAGCCGAGCAAGAGACACAGCTCTTGTTTGGTGAGACCTGCGTGGTCAACCAAAAGCAAGACGGCTGGTGTCTTGTCGTCAACGACGAAGACGGATACACCGGCTGGGTGAGCGAGAGTATGCTGCTGATGCTCTCCGAAGAGCAGTATCGCCAATACCACGAGTCGGACCTGACAGCTATCACCATCGCCCCTTACACCTTGGCTTATAGCTGTGAGCGCCAACAGACGATACCTCTCACCGCCGGGACACACCTGTCCGACTACCACGATGGTCAGTTCAGCGTGCTTGGCAAACGGTATACCATCGACCCGACTGCCGTACAGCCTACACCATTGGCTCTCAACTACGACAACCTCATGCGTCTTGCCATGCCGTTTGTCAACACCCCCTACCAATGGGGTGGCAAGAGCTGCATGGGCATGGACTGCTCAGGGTTTGCAGACGTGGTGATGAGTCTGTTTGGCAAGAGCGTGCTCCGCAATGCCGACCAACAAGCCACACAAGGCACTACCGTCGAGTCAATAGACAAAGCACAAGCCGGCGACCTCGTGTTCTTCAACCACGTCAGCACCGACAGCACCGACACCACCATCACACATGTGGGAGTAGTAGTCTCGCCACAGATAGTGATGCACTGCATCGGACAAGTACACTTCGACTACCTGCGCGACGGCAAACTCGTATCGGCTACCACAGGCCGACCAACACACGACATTGCACTGATAAAAAGATACTGATCTATACAATACTATCTGACAACACCATGGCTCAACATGCAATAATCTTACATACCGTCGTCCCGCTCCGAAGCCAACCGGCAGAGGAGTCGGAGCAACTCACACAGCTTATGTTCGGCGAGACATGCGTCATCGTCGAGAAGCTACCGCGCTGGTGGCGACTCGTCAACGACTACGACGGACAAGAGGGATGGGCTGACTTTAAGATGATAACGCCGCTGACCAACGCCGAGTATGACTCATATATTCACACCGACCACACTGCAGTGGTTAAGTTCCCTACTGCCTACGCCGTGAGCGACGGCAACGTCATCATGCCGCTGACTGCCGGAACACATCTTGCCGACTACCACAATGGAGTATTCAGCATGTTAGGTCACAGCTTTCATATCGACCCCTCGATAGTGGCTCCCAAGCCTCTTACTCTCACCCCCGAGAGCTTCATGCAGGTGGCACGCTTCTTTATGAACATACCATACCTGTGGGGTGGCAAGAACAGCATGGGCATGGACTGCTCCGGACTGAGCGGAGTGTTGCTCAGCATCTTCGGCGTCAAGCTGCTTAGAAACGCACGCGAACAGATAACACAAGGTTCGAGAGTAGAGTCGTTAGAACAAGCACAATGCGGCGACCTCGCTTTCTTCAACCATGTGTCACGCTCTAAAGTTGAGACCAACATCTCACATGTGGGTATCGTCATCAGCTCGGATAGTATCATGCACTGCTCGGGCAGAGTAAAAATCGAACGACTCACCAAAGAGGGCATACTGTCGGAACAAGACGGCACACTAACACACGACCTCGTAGAGATAAGGCGATACGTATAACCCAGACCGCGACAACACCAACAACATTCACCAACCACACTAAGTCAACAATGTCAACCTCAACGCAACTCGAAGCACAACGCCGCGCCAAGACGGCAAGACTGAGAAGTATCTTTGCCAACACCTACCTATGGCTGCTACTGATAGTGTTATATGCACCCATAGTGCTTATCATCATCTTCTCTTTCACCAAGAGTAAGGTGTTGGGCAACTGGACCGGTTTCACTTTTCAGCTCTACGAGAACCTCTTCACCGGCTACGACCGTGTGGCACAGGTGCATGTCGACCCTAACCTCTACCACTCTATCTTCTACACCGTGGTTATCGCCTTGCTTGCTGCCACCATCGCCACCCTGCTCGGCACGCTGGCTGCCATTGGCATCTACAACATGCGCCAACGCGACCGCCGTGCCATACAGTTCCTCAACTCCATCCCGATGATCAACCCCGACATACTCACCGGCATCTCGCTGTTCCTGCTGTTCGTATTCTTGGGTATCAGTAGAGGTCTGGCAACGGTAGTGATAGCTCATGTGGTGTTCTGCACACCTTATGTAGTGCTCTCGGTAATGCCGCGTCTGACGCGCATGAATCCTAATATCTACGAGGCAGCTCTCGACCTCGGAGCTACACCTTTTCAAGCACTGCACAAGGTTATGATGCCGGAACTATGGCCCGGAATGCTCAGCGGCTTCATCCTCTCCATCACCCTCAGCATCGACGACTTCGGCGTCACCTTCTTCACCAAAGGCAGCGGCGGACTCGACACCCTGTCGACCTTCATCTACGCCGACGCACGAAAAGGCGGACTCACACCCGAACTCCGACCGCTCTTCTCGCTGATTTTCATCACCATGCTCGTCTTGCTGATAATACTCAACCTAAGAGAGAAGAAGAATGTGAAAACGGCAAATAGCAAGAAATAAAATACCTCCAACCAACAACAGACATTCACACAATAACATAAACTCTAATCGTCATGTTCAACGAATATAAACAATTCGACTTAGCACAACTCGACCATGCCATGCTTGAGCAATGGTTAGGCGAGAAACTATTTGAGCGTTCGACCGACCTGCAGAAAGGCCGCCCGCGCTTTGTATTCTTCGATGGTCCTCCTTCAGCAAACGGCATGCCCGGCATTCACCATGTCATGGCACGCACCATCAAAGACACCTTCTGCCGTTATAAGACCATGTGCGGCTACCGCGTCGACCGCAAAGCCGGCTGGGACACCCACGGACTACCCGTAGAGTTAGGAGTAGAGAAGAAATTAGGTATCACCAAAGAAGACATAGGCTCGAAAATCTCTGTCGACGACTACAACAGAGCCTGCCGCGAAGAAGTGATGAAGTACACCCGCGAGTGGGAGAAACTCACACTCGACATGGGCTATTGGGTCGACCTCGAGCACCCCTATATCACCTACGACAACAAATATATCGAGACGCTGTGGTACCTGCTATCTGAGCTATATAAGAAAGGTCTGCTCTACAAGGGTTACACCATCCAGCCTTACTCTCCTGCTGCCGGCACCGGTCTGTCGTCGCACGAGCTCAACCAGCCCGGCTGCTACCGCGACGTAAAAGACACCACTTGCACTGTACAGTTCAGCCTCGACATCGCCACCATCGCCGATGCCGAGCTTCGCCATGCCGTAGAAGAACAACAGCTGCCATTCTATGCCTTAGCATGGACCACCACGCCTTGGACACTGCCGTCGAACACGGCGCTATGTGTGGGCGAGAAGATAGAATATGTCGTCGTACGTGCCGCCAACCCATATAGCAAAGCCGAAGGTCTGTTCCTGATGGCACGCGCACGTCTGTCGCACTATTTCAAAGACGCAACCGAATACACCGAGATAGCAGCAGTGAAAGGCAATGCCCTACTTGGCATCCGCTACCGGCAGCTCTTCGACTGGGTACGCCCCGACGGAGACGCCTTCCGTATCATCTCGGGCGACTACGTCACCACCGACGATGGTACCGGCATAGTACACATAGCTCCTACCTTCGGTGCCGACGACGCCTTCGTGGCACGTAAGGCAGGCATAGCAGCACTCACCATGCTCACCGCCAAAGGCGAGACGCGACCAATGGTCGACATGACAGGTAAGTTCTTCCTCATCAGCGACCTCGACGCCGACTATGTAAGCCGCCACGTCAACATCGACAACTACTCCGCATGGCAGGGCAGATATGTCAAAAACGCCTACGACGACACTCTCAGCGCCGACGACACCACTCTCGACATCGACCTATGCGTAGTGCTCAAAGCCGAAGGTAAGGTCTTCAAAATCGAGAAACATGAGCACTCGTACCCACACTGCTGGCGCACCGACAAACCCGTCATCTACTACCCGCTCGACTCATGGTTCATACGTGCCTCGAGCGTGAAAGAAGAGATGTCGGAACTCAACACCACCATCACATGGCAACCACCATCGACAGGTAGCGGACGCTTTGGCAAATGGCTCGAGAACCTCAACGACTGGAACCTCTCGCGCTCACGCTACTGGGGCACGCCACTGCCCATCTGGCGCACCGAAGACGGCAGCGAAGAGATATGCGTAGGCTCGGTCGCCGAACTATACGACAGAATAGAAGACGCCGTCAAAGCAGGAGTGATGAAAGCTAACCCGTGGCATAAGTTCCGCAAGGGTGACTTCTCGGACGACAACTACTCGACCGCTGTTCTTGACCTGCACCGCCCCTACGTCGACGCCATAGTATTAGTCTCCCCCACAGGCAAGCCTATGTACCGCGAGACAGACCTCATCGACGTATGGTTCGACTCAGGAGCTATGCCGTATGCACAGCTGCACTACCCCTTCGAAAACGCCGACGAGCCTACCACCGCCGACTTCATCTCCGAAGGCGTCGACCAGACACGCGGATGGTTCTATACCCTGCACGCCATACATACTATGGTCGACCATACGGTGGCTTTCCGCAATGTCATCTCCAACGGACTCGTTCTCGACAAGTACGGCAATAAGATGTCAAAACGCTTGGGCAATGCCGTCGACCCCTTCGAGACGATGAACGAATACGGAGCCGATGCCGTACGCTGGTATATGATGACCAACTCGTCGCCGTGGGACAACCTCCGTTTCGACGAAGAAGGCATCAAAGAGATACGCCGTAAGTTCTTCATGACCTTGCAGAGCTGCTACTCGTTCTTTGCGTTGTATGCCAATGTCGACCATTACCAGCCCGACGACCTCAGCGCCGGTCGCCGCTCGACCAATATCCTCGACCGCTGGCTTCACTCGCGTCTGCAGTCGCTGATCCGCTCTGTCACCGACAGCTACGAGGGTTACGACCCGACGAAGGCTGGTCGCGCTGTCTCCGACTTCGTACAAGACGAGCTGAGCAACTGGTACGTACGTCTCTGCCGCAAGCGTTTCTGGCAGTCGGGCGACAACGCCGACAAACGTGCTGCCTACGACACCTTATATAGCGCATTGCGCACGGTAGCCCTGCTGATGGCACCTCTCGCACCCTTCTATGCCGACCGTCTGTACCGCGACCTGACCGATGGTCAGTCGGTACACCTCGCCCAGTGGCCCAAACCCGATGACACACTCGTCGATGCCGACCTCGAGAAAGCTATGACGCGTGCCGGACAGGTGACATCCACCATCTTAGCACTGCGCAAGAAAGCTAACATACGCGTTCGCCAGCCCCTGCCACTCGCTGTGGTACCCGCACCCGACGCCGACACACACCGACAACTCGACATGCTTCGCGACATAGTCGAAAACGAAACCAACATACGCGAGCTGCGTCTAATCACCTCCGACGACGGACAGTTCCGCTTAGTCAAGAAGATACGCCCGCAGTTCCGAGTGTTAGGAAAGAAGTTAGGCGGACAGATGAAGACCGCCGCTGCCGAGATAGCAGCCATGACGCAAGAGCAGATACGCACGCTTCAGGATACCGGCGAGTGGAAGCTCAGCACCGTCGACTACACCCTGCAAAGCGAAGACGTAGAGATAACCACCGAGGATATGCCCGGCTGGATGATAGAGACCATCGCCGACCTCACCGTCGCACTCGACATCGAGCTTGACGACGAGCTTATCGCCGAAGGTACGGCACGCGAAGTCGTCAACCGTCTGCAGAACATGCGCAAGGCAGCCGACCTCAACATCACCGACCGCATCAGGGTACAGCTGTGGTGCGACGACACGGCACAACAACAGCTCGACTCGAAACGCGACTACGTCATGCAACAGACGCTATGCGTAGAGCTTACTCTGCTGCCACTCGCCCAACACCCCTCGGAAGACGTCGCTACCGCCCTCGACATCGAAGGCGCAACGATGTACGCTGCCATACAGAAGATATAGTAATCGTCATAGCTGCCGTGCGCTACCACCTCGTCTGCATACTGCTGCCGATAGCGATGGTTGCCCATTCGCAAGTAGGCTATCTGCTACCCACCTCGACGTCAGTAGCAGGCATCAGCGCCGCGCGCACCGACAGCTGGACAGCCTTCCATAATCCCGCCACGCTCGACCAACACGGTTGGGGCGTGGCGGCTTCGTATGAGAACCGTTATCTGACAGCCGAGCTGTCGACAGCCATGGTGCAAGCCTCGTGGTGCAACCGTTACGTCAACATAGGCGTGGGCTACTCGTTCTTCGGGTACGACGAGTTCAACGAGATGATGGCTACGTTGTGCCTATCGCGCCGCTTCTCGCGTCTGACCATAGGCGTTGCCGCCGACCTGATAGCGGTATACAGCGGACCTACGCAAGGCTACCGACTGACGGCGGTGCCGCAGTTAGGTATCACCATCGACGTCACCAAGGCATGGACACTCGGCATCGCCACCTTCAACCCCTTCATACAGACGCTGCTGACCGACAGCCGAGCGAACACCATACCTGCCATCTACACCCTCGCCTCCGACCTGCGCTTTCTCGGCTCGCTGCGATGGGACGTTGAACTGAGCTACGACGTGAGTTCTTCGTTCAGAGCTGCCACCGGCATCGAATGGCGAGCACTACCACAACTCGGAGCTAAGATAGGGGTGAAGTATCAGCAGTATATCATACCTTCCGCCGGACTCGACATATACCTTTCTTCACTGACCATCTCCGCCAACGCCGAGCTGCACCCTATATTAGGTGTCTGTCTGCTCACACGTATCGGCTATCATTGGGATTAGCTATCATGACACGCCGCCTTAACATATTATTGTTTGCGCTGCTGCTGAGCTTCGTCTGCCACTCCGCTGTGGTCTACCACGACGACATGATAGCCCTTATCATCGAAGATATCTATTCGCAGCTCATCGAAGAGGGTGCCGAAGTCGACTTCCAAGAGCTCGAGCAAGAGCTCTATGCCATCCATGCCGACCCTATCGACCTCAATAGCGCCACCGAAGACGACCTGCGCCGCTTGCCTTTTCTGAGTCAGTCGCAGATCGATGCCATCCTGCTACTCGTCTACCGCCAACCTCTGACGAGCCTCTACGAGCTACGGTTAGTAAGCGAACTCGCCGACTACGAGATACGCAACCTCCTGCCTTTCGTTGTGGTAAGGCAAGTGGCAGCCGACAGCCTCTCTTGGCGTTCGCTATGGCAGCACCCGCGTCAGGAGCTCTCGCTGCGTCTCGACGCCCGACGGATAGAGAGCAACGGCGCAGACCCTTTCTACACAGCCTTGCGCTATCAGCTGAAGGCATCGCCACACTTAGAACTCGGACTCAGTGCCGAACGCGACACCCACGAGCCATGGTATGTGAAAGGTAAGACCTACGGAGCCGACTTCTACGGAGGCTTCATGCAACTCAAAGACCTCGGCTGTCTGCGCAAGCTTGTAATAGGCGACATGAGGGCTTCGTTCGGACAAGGACTCACGCTCAGCAACAGCCTCAGCTACACAAGTAAGATAGCATACGTGCAAGACAACGGATACCGCCGAGAGGGTATCGACCGCAAACTCTCGACCTCGGAATACGACTTCATGCGCGGCATCGGAGCCACCTTGCAGTGGTGGAAAGTGCAGCTGTCAGCTATGTATTCGGCACGCAAAGTCGACGGCAACGTGGTCGACGGCTGTTTCAGCTCGATACAACGCACCGGCTACCACCGCACCGAAAGCGAGCTGAATGCCAAACGCAGCGTATGGGAGCAGACGGCAGCCGTCAACGTTACACTCCGACTCGACAAACTGCACCTCGGCATCGTCGCCACATATACCAACCTTAGCGACACCCTTGCACCTACACCTGAATACTACAACACCTATTACTTTCGCGGCACGCGACAGAGCAGCATCGGTCTACATTACCAATGGCGCTACCGAAAGATAGAACTCTTCGGAGAGCTCTCGGCAGCACAGAACACGCGCTGGGGTGTGGGTAACATCATCGGCTTGCGCCTCTCACCCACAAGCGACATCAGCATGGTAGCCATACACCGCTACTACTCACCCTTCTTTCATAGTCTGCACGGACAAGGTCTGAGCAGTTCGACACACCGCGGCGGCGAACACGGCATGCTCGTGGGAGCCGACATACGCAGCCTGCCGCACTGGCAGCTGTCCGCCTACGCCGACGTCTACCGACATACCACGCCGAGCTACCGACAACCCGCACCCGCCACCGGATACGACGTGATGGCGACAGCACAATACAGCAAGACCGAGAGTCTCATACTGCGTCTTAGAGCTCAAAGCAAAGGCATAGCCGACAGCTATCGACATGCTCTCAGAGCCACACTCATCACACCTGTCGGCAACTGGACCAACAACGCCTTCGCCGAAGTCAACATAGCACAATCAGCCGACACCCTCACCCCCGGAACGGTGATAGGCGACCAAGTGGAATATCGCTTCCCGTGCTCACTGACGCTGCAACTACGTGCCGAAGGGTTCTACTGCCCCGCGTGGGATAACCGCGTCAACCTCTACGAAAACGACATGCCCTACTCGTTCTCTATTCCGGCAGTCTACGGCATCGGAGCACGCTACTATGTCAACCTCCGATACCATATCAACGATCACTTCAGCCTTTATCTGCGAGCCTCACAGACCTTGCAAACCGACAAATGGCTCGATGCTCATAAGCAGTACCGACTCACCGACACCGATATTCACGCCATGCTCAGAGTCAGATGGTGACGACAAGAACACGACATCACTTTGCCCGGACATGCATATTAGCGGCTACCAAGACCATCGTCACCGAGAGTGTTGAACCAACGAATATAGCAGTTTGAAAAGTGGAGGTTGCAGTTTGAAAAGAAAAATAAAGCGTTTTTGCACTATCAAAGAAAATCATTAACTTTGCAGGCGTAGTGGAGTTTGTTTAGAGTTTAGCGGGAGCGCCGGTTTCTGGCCGGCGAAAATGGAAGAATTTTGAAATTAGAAATCATATTATAAATCATCAATTATAAATCTTTAATCATGGTAAGCTACAAAGAATTAGGGCTTGTAAACACCCGTGAGATGTTTGCCAAAGCCATCAATGGCGGTTATGCCATTCCTGCATTTAACTTCAACAACCTCGAGCAGCTTCAGGCTATCATCAAAGCAGCTGCAGAGACCAAGTCGCCCGTTATCCTTCAAGTGTCGAAAGGTGCTCGCAACTATGCCAATGCCACTCTGCTTCGTTACATGGCACAAGGTGCAGTAGAGTATGCAAAGGAACTCGGTTGGGAGAATCCACAGATTGTTCTTCACCTCGACCACGGCGACAGCTTCGAGCTTTGCAAGTCGTGTATCGACATGGGCTTCTCGTCGGTGATGATCGACGGTTCGGCTCTTCCTTACGAAGAGAACATCGCTCTGTCGAAGCGTGTCGTTGAGTACGCTCATCAGTTCGACGTTACCGTAGAGGCTGAGCTTGGCGTGCTGGCAGGTGTTGAAGACGAAGTACAAGCAGAGGCAAGCCACTATACCCGTCCGGAAGAAGTTATCGACTTCTCATCGCGCACCGGCTGCGACTCGCTCGCTATCTCTATCGGTACCAGCCACGGAGCATATAAGTTCACACCCGAGCAGTGCACCCGCGACCCCAAGACCGGCAGACTCGTTCCTCCTCCACTCGCATTCGACATCCTCGACGAGATAATGAAGAAACTGCCGGGCTTCCCCATCGTTCTGCACGGTTCGTCGTCGGTACCTCAAGAGTATGTCGACATGATCAACAAATACGGAGGCAAACTGCCCGACGCAGTAGGTATACCCGAAGAGCAACTGCGCAAGGCTGCTAAGTCGGCTGTATGCAAAATCAACATCGACTCTGACTCACGTCTCGCCTTCACCGCAGCCGTTCGCAAGGTCTTCGCTGAGAAACCCGGAGAGTTCGACCCGCGCAAATACTGCGGTCCGGCACGCGACCTGATGGAGCAACTCTACAAGCACAAAATCATCGAAGTGCTCGGCTCCGACGGGAAAGCCTTATAACACAAAAAAACTTGCTGCCTCGAGGCAGCAAGTTTTTTTTATGACTCATATCTATCGGAAAATATTTATTTGCTAATTTTACTTCCCCTAATTTGCTATTTCAAAAACAAATACTAACTTTGCAGTCGTCTTTGGGAATGCGGGCGTCCTCGCCCGCAACAAAAACAGGTAATAACAGATTTGCCATATAGAAGTGCCCATAATAATTATCCCTAAGTAAGTTAGAACATAATCAATCACAGCCATGGACCGAGACAGCGTAATATCAGCAATCAGAGCGACTGCTATCAAAGTAATACCTCCGGATGGTCATCTCTATCTATATGGCTCACGCGCTCGCGGCGACTACAGAGACGATTCCGATTGGGATATGCTTTTGTTGCTCAACAAAGAAATCGACGAAAACGCAGATTACAAGAAATTTGCATACCCTATCATGCAAGTTGGTTTTGACCTGAATCAGTATTTTAGCATACAAATATATGGTATCAAAGAATGGCAAGGATTGAGTTTCTTACCATACTACAAAAACGTGGAACACGATAAAATTCAAATAATATGAGCCTGACACAAGAAGAACGCCAAATAATGGTTGATTTTGAGAAAGAAAAAGCACTGCGTACTTTTGACGAAATAGCCAAGCTAAAAGAAATCGGATTGTGGAACAACATAGCCAATAGACTATATTATTCTGCCTTCCACGCAGTTAGCGCCTTACTAATCAGTTCAGGGCATTCAGTAGGAACGCACCAAGGTGCAGTGGTACAACTCAATCAGTTTTATGTAAAAACCGGCCTGATATCACAGCAAGAAGGTTCGTTTTATAGTCAACTGCAAGCGCTTCGAGAAAGAGCTGACTACAATTGCACCTATTATGCCACCGAGAGTGATATTACTCCACGTATTGAAGAAACGCGATTATTTATAAATCACGTGATATCCTTAATCGAGAAACATAATTAGTTGATATGCTCTTTTCTCTTACTTAATATATTCTTTCTACCCCACTATATTCCTTTGCTACACCACAAAGCGGATTTGTTTGAAGTGATAGGTATGCAACATGCCGGCTTCGTCCTGTAGGACGAGTCTGCCAAACCGGTCGACATCAACGATTCGGGCGGAGAATATAGGGAAAGAGGTCGCGGCAGAAGAACTTGCAGCAGATGCGGCAGTAGAGCTTGCAGCAGATGCGGCAGTAGAGCTTGCAGCAGATGCGGCAGAATAATCAGAGGCGTCACGCAGTGATGTCTCTGATTCGTTTGTAGTCAGACGAGTAGTAGTCTGTGTATCGCCGTTTGAACTGACAATAGAGGTTGGTGCGACGGAACACTCGCGCTCCATATACCTGAAATAGCCTTCGCGGCGATAGAGCATTGACATATACAGTCGGTGAAGCTCTTCGGGCTGCTGCAACAGCGCAAGCAACGCGGCAAAGCCGGAAAGGATATCGCTGAGAATAGGATGTATGTCTAACGCCACAGTGGTGTAATGCCGTATCGACACAGGGTTAGGTGCCGGCGAGCGGAACAAGAGCTGGTTGACGTTGAGTCCCACACCTATGATCGACGAGACGGCTTGCCCTTGCAGCTCGTGCTCTATCAGTATGCCGCACACTTTCTTGTCGTAGATGTAGATGTCGTTGGGCCATTTGATTTTCACCGCGTCGGCATGCTCGGGCGCATGACACGACAACACCTCTGCCACCACCCGGGCTATAACCACGCTTACGAGTTCGGATATACGAAACTGACACTCAGCCGAGATATCGGACTGCAGATAGGTGGAAAACAGCAGATTCTGCCCTGCCTCGCTCTCCCACGAGTTACCCTGCTGACCGCGTCCTGCCGTCTGATAGTCGGTGTAGAAAGTAGTAAGGTTGTCGACACACAGCCCTTGTTGCCGTTGTGAGCGCAGGTATTCGACAAGTCGGGTGTTGGTGCTGTCGGTAGAAGCAAGATAAGTAAGCATAGCGGCGTCTATTTCTTTATCTCGTCGACCAGTTGCGTGAGAAAACGCTGTATCTGCGCCTGCGCGTTCTTCACTTTACCTTTGGGGTTGTGTACTATCACGGCAAAGACGAGTGTCTCGCCATCAGCGGTGTCGATATACCCGGCGTAGCTCTTTATCTTCGATGTCGTTCCCGACTTAGCACGGAGCCTATGTTCGAGAGCAGTACCCACACCGAATCCTCGCAATGTCCCCGACTCACCTGCCACCGGCAACGAGGCCTTAAAAGCCTCAGCCGAAGCGCTCTTGTACATATAGGTGAGCAGTGCTACGAACAGGCTCGCCGACATGGCATCTACGGGCGACAGTCCGCAACCGTCTTGCACCGTGCATGCCGACATGTCGATCTTACGATTACGCCAGAAGGCTGACACTATGTCTTGAGAGTTGCGGATGGTGGTAGGTGTGGCGATACGGCTGCCTAAATAGCGGAACACCTGCTCGGCGTAGAGGTTGTTGGAGTTGATATTGGTCTCTGCCACTATCTCGGACAAAGGCTCTGAGAGGTGAGTATAGAGCACGTTGCGCTCAACGCTGTTGCCGTCGGCATCGGTCTGCGGCACAGTGATGTATTCGGCTTCGCGGTCGACCACTATGCCTGCCTCACGCAGTCGGGCAGTGAAATGTCGCGCCAACAACAGTCCCGGGTTAGGCAGGTCGCCTTTCACGCCGAAGATGCCTCTGTCGGACGGCACCGAACCGGTGAGATAACGGACGTTGTTATATGGCATTCCATGTACGTAAGCACCGTCGTACTGTATAGAGGTGCATAATATATGGTTTTCGAACGTCACCTCCGGCACTTCGGGTATGGTCTTCACCACCTCTGCCACAGTGCCGCGAGCTGCGGAGCGCAGCTGCACGTTCATGGTGTTGTCCATATATGCCAACGAGAAGATTCCCGGCGCGTAGTAGTTGCCTATGTCTTCCCACAGCCACCCCGGGTTAGTGGCATCGCCGTCGAAGAAACTCATGTCAGCCACTACCGCCCCTTTCACGCGGCGCAGCCCGAGTAGCGCCATCTGCTGTGCCCACTTGCAAAGGAACATCTGGTTGCCTACTTTCTGACTGCCGAGAGTGGGGTCGCCCGTGCCTCTGAGATACAGATTACCCTCGAGTGTTCCGTCAGCCGACAGCTTGCCATCGGTCTCGATGGTGGTCTCAAAGCGGAAGTCGGCACCTAACATCTCGAGTGCGGTAGCAGTGGTCAGCAGCTTCATGGTAGAAGCCGGAGGCAACACGTTGTCGGACCTATAAGTGGCATACGTCTCACCCGTTCGCATGTTCTTGACCAGCACACTGACATTAGCACTGCGGCATACGTCGCTCGAAAGCATTTTCTCGAGTGCCGACTGTGCATACACGCCGACACATACATACAAAAAGAGGGATATGGCTATCGTTTTCTTCATACTCTTTATCATAATACACCGCCAAAACGGCACGGACTGCAAAGGTAATCATTTTTTTTCTTACAGCCCTTCATAGCGTCCAAACAAACAAAAAAATGCAAAAATTTGCTCGTATCAGAAAAATAACTTATCTTTGCACGCTAATTTGTATAGGTATGCGCTATAATAGCGTGTTAGCAGCAAACAAGACACTGCCGGACTGAGTTCGTTTGGCAGACTTATAACCCGATTAAAAACTAAATTTAAATACTCAACAAAATGCAAAACAAAGGACTTGTTAGAACACTGGCGGTACTATTAGCATTGGTATGCGCCTTCTATCTCTCTTTCAGTTTTGTTGTTCGTCATTACGAAAAGAAGGCAGCCCAAGCTCCTGAAGGAGCTATGGTTTACCTCGACAACATGGCAAAAGAGAAGGTATGGTTCGGTTACACTCTCAAAGAGTGTCGTGAAAAAGAAATCAACTTGGGTCTTGACCTCAAGGGTGGTATGAACGTTATTATGGAAGTGAGCGTTCCTGACATTGTCAACGCTTTGTCGGGCTACGACCAGTCAGAGAACTTCAAGGCAGCTATGGAGCTTGCCAAGTCTCGTCAGACCGCTTCACAGTCGGACTTCATCACGTTGTTTGCTCAGGCATGGGACGAGGTGGCTCCGGGTGCCAAACTGTCGACCATCTTTGCCAAGTACGAGCTCAAAGACAAGATATCGTCGTCGTCGACCAATGCTCAGGTGCTTGACGTGCTTCGCGAAGAGACCAACAGCGCCGTTGACAACTCGTTCAACGTGTTGCGTACTCGTATCGACCGCTTCGGCGTGGTTCAGCCTAACATTCAGAAGATGGACCAAGCCGGTCGTATCTTGATAGAGCTTCCGGGTATCAAAGAGCCGGAGCGTGTTCGCAAACTCTTGCAAGGAACAGCCAACCTCGAGTTCTGGGAGACCTACAACTTCGACGAGATCTATCCTCGTCTTGCCCAGATCAACAGCGAGTTGGCAGCCACTCAGGCAGCTACCGATGCTGCTTCGCAGTCAGCCTCTCAGCCCGAAGCCGCTGCTCAAACCGCTACAGCCGACACCGCTGCCACCGACAGCGCCGCATTAGCTTTGGCAGCCGCCGAAGACGAAGCCGCCAAAGCCGAGCAATGGAAGAAACAGAACCCTCTGTTCGCCATCCTTCAGCCCTCGGTTAACGCTGCAGGTCAGGCATATCAGGGTCCGGTAGTGGGAACAGCTCACTGGTCGGATACTGCCGCCATCAACACCATCTTCGCCTCGAAGCAGGCACAGTCGGTTCTGCCGCGTAACCTGCGTCTGCATTGGACCGTTAAGCCTATCGACGAGGCAGGCAGCTACTATCAGCTCATCGCCCTGAAGGCTCAGCGCGACGGACGTCCCAGCCTTGCCGGCGACGTGATTACCGACGCTCGCAGCGACTTCCAACAGACCACCGGCGAAGCTTACGTTAGCATGTCGATGAACAAAGAAGGTGCCGAGCAATGGTCACGTCTGACAGAGCAGAATATCGGCAAGTCGGTAGCCATCGTGCTCGACGGATTCGTATATTCGTTCCCCACCGTTCAGTCCAAGATCGACGGTGGCAACTCACAGATCACCGGCCATTTCACCGTTGAAGAAGCCAAGGACTTGGCTAACACCCTTAAGTCGGGTAAGATGCCGGCTCCCGCACATATCGTTCAAGAAGACGTTGTAGGTCCGTCGCTCGGTCAGGAAGCCATCCACGATGGTCTGATAAGCTTCATCATAGCTTTCTGCCTCGTGCTTCTGTATATGATATTCTACTATGGTGTCATCCCCGGTCTGATAGCCGACGCAGCCCTGTTGTGCAACGTCTTCCTTCTGATTGGTATCCTCTGCTCGTTCTCGGCAGTACTGACGTTGCCCGGTATCGCAGGTATCGTCCTGACATTGGGTATGGCAGTCGATGCCAACGTGCTTATCTACGAGCGTATCCGCGAAGAGATGAAGGCAGGCAAGAACCTCTCGAAAGCTATCACCGACGGTTTCTCGGGTGCCATCTCCGCCATCGTCGACTCTAACGTCACTTCGTTCCTCACCGGTGTCGTTCTCGCTGTCTTCGGTACAGGTCCTATCCGCGGCTTCGCCGTCACCTTCATGATAGGTATCATCTCGTCGTTCCTGACAGCTGTGTTCTTGACACGTCTGATGCTCGAAGACTATGCTAAGCGTCCGACAGCCAAACCTTTGGCTTTCACCTCTGACATCACCAAGAACTGGTTCCAGAACCTGCACTTCGACTTCGTTAGCGCTCGCAAGGTGACATATATAATCTCAGGTGCTTTGGTAGTGATTTCTATCTTCGGTCTGGAGCCTCATATCTTCGGTCGTCTGAATCTGGGTATCGACTTCTCGGGTGGTCGCAACTACGTCATCCGTTTTGCTGAGCCTGTCGAGACAGAAGAGATACGTTCGCTCTTGGAAGACGAGTTCGACGGTGAGTCGGTAACCGTTATCACCATCGGCAACCAGAACCAAGTGCGTGTATCGACCAAGTATGGTGTCAACTCAGAGGATCCCAATATCGACGACGACATCAACGCCCGTCTGTATCGCGGTCTTCAAGAGAAGCTCGGCTCTGACGTCAGCTATGCTGACTTCGTCAACGGTTCGGCAGGCAGCGAAGACAACGCTGTAGGTATAATGCAGAGCCAGAAGGTTGGTCCGTCGATAGCCGACGACATCAAGGTGGCAGCCGTTTGGGCTATCATCATAGCCCTGATAGTGATAGCACTCTATATCCTGCTTCGCTTCCGCAACATCTCGTTCTCGGCAGGCGGTATCATCGCTCTTGCACACGACAGTATCATCATCCTTGGTATCTACGCTATCTTCTGGCGTATCATGCCGTTCTCGATGGAGATCGACCAATCGTTCATCGCAGCCATCCTTACCGTGATAGGTTACTCTATCAACGATACCGTGGTTATCTTCGACCGTATCCGCGAATACAACAAGCTGTATCCGAAACGCGAACGTAAGGTCAACATCAACGATGCCATCAATGCCACTATCTCTCGTACGTTCTCGACCTCTATGTCGACGTTCGTTGTGCTATTTGCCATCTTCCTCTTCGGCGGCAGCTCGATACGCGGCTTCGTCTTCGCTCTGTTGCTCGGTGTGATTATCGGTACCTACTCGTCTATCTTCATAGCTACCCCGATAGCATACGACATACAGCAAGCTCAAGACCGTCGCAAAGAGCGCAAACTGGCTGAGAAGAAATAAAGACAGGTGTATGCGGCTCAGTCAGCCGCATACACACAAATTATAAATCAACTAACACTTACTACAATGAAAAGCGTTAAATTTTTATCAGTTGTTGCATTGGCAGCACTCATCTGCTCCTGCGGAGGCAACAAAGAGTTGCAGTTCAGCAAGTCACAAGTTACCGTAACCTATGGTCAGTCAACCGACGTTTCACTCATCGGCGAGACCGAAGCTGCCACATGGACCTCAGCTAAGCCTTTCGTGGCAACAGTATTAGGTGAAAGCGGTGTAGCCACGTCAATAAAAGGAGCTCACGTAGGTGAGACCGTACTCGAAGCCAAGACCTCGAAACTCACCGGCAACGTGACAGTGAAGGTCATCCCGTCAATCAACGCCCTGAGCCGTCCGATCGACGTGACTATCTTCAACAAGACCAAAGACCAGGTGATAGCTGAGTTCGGCGACCCCGACACCATCGCTACCGACGATCGCTGGATGCGCTACATGGAAAGCACAGGCTTCCCACAGTATGTATACCTGTTCGATGAAAACAACAACATCACTTGCGTCGACGTATATGTAACTGTCGCCAATCAGACAGCTCTGCAAAACTACTTGGCCTATCTTTCACAATATGGTGAAACAGTTGTAGCCGACAACACTTCAATGAAATATCTCTTGGTAGACGCCGAGATACCTGAAGGAGCCAGCTCATGGAACGACATCGACGCCGACAACTTGTTCATCTTACAGATGCTTGATACGGATCCTGTCGCAACCGGATATGTCTTCGCAATCGAATATCGTCCCTACGACCTCAAGTCAGAAGAACAGGCAGCTGCTCCCGCTAAAGTGGTTGGTCTGAAACGCTAATCAGCATAACACATACTGCAAAGAAACGACTCGCATAGGGTCGTTTCTTTTGTTTTGCAGGCACAAAAGAAACGCGTTATTGAGTTTTTAGAACTTCCGTTAACATAAAAAAAACATATCTCGGCATAGAATTTGCTACATTCAAAAAAAAAATGTATCTTTGCAGGGTGCAATAAAAGCATATTGACCAACTAAAGCAAGTGCAAAGCAGCAAAAAGAAAACAAGTCTATGAACCATACAGATAACCCCAAAAAACAAGATAACAGCACAGCCAAGCAAGAAAAGATCGACCGTTTGTACATGCGCATGGCACATATATGGTCGGAGAACTCCTACTGCGAGCGCCGCAAAGTAGGAGCACTGCTTGTCAAAGACAAGATGATTATCTCCGACGGCTATAACGGCACACCGTCGGGCTTTGAGAACAACTGCGAAGACAACAACAACCAAAGCAAACCATACGTGCTGCACGCCGAAGCCAATGCCATCAGTAAGGTAGCACGGTCGGGTAACTCGTCGGACGGCGCCACACTATACGTCACCGACTCGCCATGCATGGAGTGCTCGAAGCTGATAATCCAAGCAGGCATCCGACGCGTCGTGTACGACCGCGAATATCGCATCTTAGACGGCATCGACCTGCTCCGCAGAGCAGGAATACAAGTGGTAAGACAACAAAGCCAAAACGAAGAATAACAACCGAAATCCCGAAATCACGGAATACCGAAATACCGGAATACCGAAATACCGAAACATCGGAACACCGGAATCCCGGAATCCCGAAATCCCTAAACAAGAAAAAAAACAAAAAAATGAAACGTTACTTATATCCTGCCATCGTAGTTATCAGTCTGATGCTTGGAGCGTTGTCGGTCAATGCCTTGCATCAGAAGGCTCAGGCACAGTCTATTGGTTGGAACACCTTCCGCTTCCCGAGCAGCAAAATCGACCTCATGCTTCGCTATATGCAACAAGCCTATGTCGACCCTGTCGACCTCGACTCACTCACCGACGAGGTGATGGTCGACATCGTTCAGAAGCTCGACCCTCACTCGGCATACATACCCAAGAAAGACCTTGAGCTGGTCAACTCCGAACTCGGAGCATCGTTCTCGGGTATAGGCGTGCAGTTCTCCATACAGAACGACACGGTGAGCATAGTGTCGGTCATCAGCGGTGGTCCGAGCGAAGGTGTGGGCGTGCTTGCCGGCGACAAGATCGTTCAGGTCAACGACACCACGTTCACCGGCAAGGGCATCAACAACGAGCGAGTGATGCGTACGCTGCGCGGCGAGAAAGGTACGGAAGTGAAACTGGGCATCTTGCGTAGCGGCGAGCCGGAGATACTCACCTTCACCGTCACCCGAGGCGACATACCCGTACACTCTGTCGACGCCGCTTTCATGGTCGACAAGAAGACAGGCTTCGTGCGCGTCAATAAGTTCGCAGAGAAGACCTACGACGAGTTCATAGCTGCCCTCGCCTCGCTACGCGAGAAAGGTGCCACACAATATATCATCGACCTGCGCGAGAACTCAGGCGGATACATGGAGCAAGCCATACGCATGGCTAACGAGTTCCTCTCGAAAGGTGACATGATAGTGTATTCTGAAGGTCGTTCGTATCCCAAATACGAGGCACGCGCCAATGGCTTAGGTCGTTTCAATAAGACACTGGTAGTGGTGCTCATCGACGAGTTCTCAGCCTCAGCAAGCGAAATCTTCGCCGGCGCCATGCAAGACAACGACCGCGGCACTATAGTCGGACGCCGCTCGTTTGGCAAAGGACTGGTGCAGCAGCAGATACCCTTCGACGACGGCAGCGCCATACGTCTGACAGTAGCACGCTACTACACTCCCTCCGGACGTTGCATTCAAAAACCATACGAGATGGGCAAAGGCGAAGACTATATGAAAGATATGCTCGACCGCTACGACAAAGGTGAGTTTTTCACCAAAGACAGCATACACCTCAAAGACACCACTCGCTACTACACCAAGCAAGGTCGGGTGGTATATGGCGGCGGTGGCATCATGCCCGACGTGTTCGTAGGCAGAGACACCACCCTCAACTCCGTATGGTACAACCGCGTCGTCAACCGTGCTTACACCTATCAGTTCGCCTATCAGTATACCGACCGCCATCGCAAGGAACTCAGCCGTATCAAGACGTGGCAAGAGATGGAGAAATACCTCAACCGCCAAAACTGGATACCCGAGTTCGTGAGCTTCTGCAAACAGAAAGGTGTCGACCCTGTAGAAGCTGACATCGAGAAGTCGAAACCGCTATACACACGCTTGGTCAACGCATATATCGTTCGTAACATACTCGGCGACGATGGCTTCTTCCAACTCTTCGAACGCGACGACGAAGTGACACGCGAAGCCATCCGACAGATCAACCAAACCAACAAATAACAACAACATGTATCCGCAATTACAAAAAATCATATTCGCAGCTGCCTTGCTCTTGACAGTGACTATCGCATGCGGTGCACAGTCGATCCCCTCGGTCAAACTCAAGAATATAGAAGGTAAGACCATCGACACGGGTAAGCTCCGCAACAACGGCAACCCCATCGTCATCAGTTTCTTTGCCACATGGTGCAAACCCTGTATGCGCGAGCTCACCGCCATCGATGCCATGTTCGACGAGTGGGAAGAGCAGACCGGCGTACGGTTCATCCTCGTCAGCATCGACGACGCACAGAACGTACAGAAGGTAAGACCTTTGGTAGACGGACAAGGGTGGGACTTCGAAGTGCTGCTCGACGTCAACAGCGAACTCAAGCGACTGATGCAAGTGCAGCAGATACCGCATGTCTTCGTGTTCGACGGCAACGGCAAGATGGTATACAACCACTCGGGCTACACCGACGGCAGCGAAAACGACTTATACCAAAAGATATTAGAAGTATCAAAGAAGAAGTAATACGACCACTTAGTCAGGCTTTGGATATGCGTAGAGTCCTCGTCATCTTGATTGCATGTTACACGTCGGTTGCCATCATGGCATCCGACGGCATCAGTTTCTTTGGCAGTCTGCAACACGACGGACTGTTTGCTATGACTGACGAGGCTATCGGCACCGAGTCGTACTCGTTCCCTTATCTGAGCAACACGTACCTCAACCTGTCGTTGACGAGCAAGTGGGTGAATGCGGGTCTGCGTCTGGAGACGATGCAGGCGCCACTGCCCGGTTTCGAGGCAGGCTTCAAAGGCAGCGGCATCGGTAACCTTTACGTGCAAGGCAACTGGGGATGGGGCAAGCTGACGATAGGCGACGTATACTCACAGTTCGGCAGCGGACTGATACTACGTCTGTACGAAGAACGTAGCATGGGTATCGACAACTCACTGCGCGGTGCACGACTCGAACTCACACCATACAAAGGCATACATATCGAGGCGATAGGGGGCAAACAGCGCGTATACTGGAACTGTTACGACCACACCGCGTGGAACCTCGACTTCACCAAGGGTGCCGTGGTAGGCGCCGACGCCGAAGTCGACATCGACGAGTGGAGCGAGCGCATGCAGCAGGCGGGGGTGACACTCAACATAGGCGCCTCGTGGGTTAGCAAATACCAGCCCCAAGACACCGTCTTCTACTCGCTCACCCCACCCGTAATGTACAACCTACCCCGCTGGGTAGGCTCCGCCGACGCCCGCTTCTCAATAGGCTACCAAGGCTTTAAGCTGCTCGCCGAGTACGCATGGAAAGCCAACGACCCATCGGTCGACAACCTCTTCTCTTACAAACACGGCGAGGCACTACTGCTGTCGGCAAGCTACTCACGCCGAGGCATGAGTCTGCTGCTGCAGGCCAAACGCTCACAGAATATGTCGTTCCGCTCCGACCGCATGTCACGCGGCATCGCCGCACATATCAACCACCTGCCTCCTTTCACACAGACACATACCTATCACTTGGCAGACCTCAATGCCTACGCCACACAGCTTCAAGGTGAATGGGCATTCCAGGGTGAGTTGTGGTACACATGGAAGAAACGTACCGCCATGGGCGGACGCTACGGTACTACACTCCGTCTGCAAGGTGCTCATATCAGAGGCACTACACCACAGAGTTGGGTGAGCATGACCAAAGAGGCATATTATACCGATGTCAACCTCGAGTTGCAGAAACGTATCGCCGGCAAATGGTATCTCAATGCCATGTATATGTACCAGACGTTCAACGCGCCGGTGATAGAAGGCAGCGGCGAGTTATGCCGCTCACACATCCTTGTCGCCGACGTCAAATACGTGACGTCCGACAAGGTGGAGATGCGTGCCGAGTTGCAGTACCTATACTCCAAGCAAGACGAAGGACAATGGATATACGCCCTGTATGAGCTATCATTATTCAACGACCTGATGCTCTCTGTAAGCGACATGTACAACATCGGCGGCACCGACCTCTCGTCGAAGCTGCACTATTATATGGCAGCCGTCACCTACCAGAAGGGGGCACACCGACTGATGGCATCGTTTGGCAGGACACGTGCCGGCTACAACTGCACGGGAGGCGTATGCCGCTATGTGCCCGCACAGAAAGGTGTCAACCTGAGCTATAACTTCAACTTCTAACCCATGTATCGCCATTATCATTACATACTGCCGCTTCTGCTGAGCCTCGTGCTATTGTCGTGCGAGACCATCGCCCCCGACCAACAGCTCATCACCCTCGAGCCGACGATTCTCGAGCGCTGTGTCCTGCTCACCGAATTCTCAGGCATCGGCTGCGTCAACTGCCCCACTGCCCAGCAACTCGCCGACGACCTTGCCGACGACTGCGACGGACGGCTCATAGTGGTACAGATGCACCCCGCCGCCAACAGCTTCACCTTCTCGGCTGACCCTCTATACGACTACACCACAGCCGATGCCGACGTCTACTACTCTCATTTCAACGGCACCGCCACCACCCCATTCCCTACCGGAGTGGTCGACTTCATGAAAGACGGCAATGCCTATTTCATCGACTACACCACATGGGCAACAGCCATACATCGGCGCCTCAACCAAGAGCCTACACTATCGCTTGACCTCACACCTTCTTCAGAAGGCGATAGCTATATGCTCACTGCCCAAGCCGTCAACCACGCTACCGACGCTCTCGACTTCCGCCTCTTATATTGGTTGGTGGAAGACAGTATCGAAGGCCGGCAACTCATGCCCGACGGTAAGGTCAGCACCGACTACATGCACCGCCATATCTTCCGCGGTGCATTGAACGGGCAATGGGGGAGTCAGCAGAGTGCCTTTGGCAAAGGCAGCCTCACAGATATCGTCGACGTAAGCCGATACTGCTACACCGGTCGGCACTATAGCGTGGTGGCAGTAGCCCTCAGCTCCGACATGAGCGAGGTGATAGCCGTAGCACAGACCGACCTTCCCAAAGAGAGCCAAGTGCAAGACGAGCCCTTCGTGCTGAACGTCAACGGCATAGGCGCCATCGGCAACGACACCACCATCGTCGTTACCGCACACCATACCGACCCCATCACCGGCAAAGAGGAGATGGAGGTGAGAGGCAGCATCATAGCAGAACATATCTACGTCGACACAGAACGCTCAGCAGCTGACTTCGACGACCAGCTATGCATCGGCACATGCGTCAACGGCAACGGAGAGACCACACAGCTGTTCGACTTCAACGTCGCAGGCTACTCGTCGTGGTTCGCACACTACTACCCACGCGACATGCAACCTGCCGTCATCACCTATCGTTTTTATAATAACGCCCGCAGCCTGAGCCTGACGGTCAAGTATCAGCCGGAGGACTGACATACCACAAAACAAGCTCCGAAGACAAGGAGCACTAAACCGTATCATCAACAAACAATATACTATTATGAGAAACAACGTACTACGTCAGATGGCATACGTAGCCATCGCATCAGTAATGCTCGCATGCGGACAGAACGAACCCGAGCAGAACATCCCTGAGAACTTCCCCCGCAAGCAGCTCATCGAGCATTTCACCTCACAGAGTTGCGGCTACTGCCCCGACGGCATCGCCTATATCGAACAAGGTATAGCCGGCAACAGCAACTATATATGGGTGAGCCACCACGCAGGTTTTGCCGACGACATCTACACCATCAAAGGCAGCAAGACCATCACTTCTACCTTTAAGGTTCGCAGTGCTCCCAATATCATGCTCAACCGCGACGACATCACCACCGAAGAAGGCTCAGGCAAGCCCTTCCACCCCTACTACTTGGCAAGCGTAGCCTCCACACAGGCTCAGACGGCTCTTGCCAGCGTCGTTATCAGCCGTAGCTACGACAGTGCTACCCGAGAGCTTAAGGTCAAGGTCAGTGGACAGAGTGCCGACGCCACTGCCGAGGGCTATCGTGTCACTATCCTCGTCAAAGAGAGCGGCATGGTGGCACCGCAGTTAGACTACAACCACACCTTCGAAGGCTGGGAGGAGTTCGTACATACCAACGCCGTGCGCACGTTCCTGACCGAACCTATGGGCGACGTGGCAATGCTCAGCAAGCACGAATACTCCATCGAGCGCAGCTGCACCCTGAGCAGCGAATGGGTGGCTGACAACTGCATGGTGGTGGCTTATATCACCGGACCGGCTAACTACCCCATCGTCAATGCCGAAGAGTGCCCCGTAGTGGAAGGTACTAAGGGCGGCGCCGACATCGAAGGCGGCGGTAAAAAAGTGGTGCCCGTAAGCGACACCTACCCCGAAGAAGGAACAGCCATAGCTGACGTCACATACGAGATGGCACAGTATGGCGTTGTCGACAAAGTAGGCAATAGCAACCTCTTCGAGCTGATGCTGGCAGCTCCGTCGACACTGACCGACAACAACTCGTACTTCCCCTTAGCCGACTTCCTTATCGTTGCCGATGCCGACACCCTCCCATACGGCACCTACAACCTTGTGGATGTAGAGAATCTGACGGCAGGCACCGCAATTCAAGGTTACCGCTATGAGTCGGAGACCGAAGCCTATCTCGATGGTTCGATACTATACTATATCGACGCTGCCTACTACAAGCAGACCGGCTCGATGTACTACGAGAAACAGTATCTGCTGCGTGAAGGCTCTATTGTGGTGAGCGCAGATGGTATCAGCTTCTCAACCACTACCCTCAACGGCTCGCATACAGCGGGCACCTTCAGCGGGAAGGCTGCCAAAGCCTCGGCTCCGAAGAGAAGCCTTATATCACGCAAATAACATCTTGCTAATAACCCTTAAATTATATCATCATGACACTTACATTTCAAATCAACTACCGCGCTCAATGGGGCGACACCTTATGCGTCGTAGAGACCGAGCAACCCATCCTCGGCTGGCAGCCGCAAGCGCCACTGACCCTCGCATGCCAGGGGACGGACTTCTGGACAGCTACCGTTCCGGTATCCGACTTCGTCGACCACATCACCTATAAGTATGCCATCCGGCATGCCGACGGCAGCCTTCAGTATGAAGACGGCAGCATGCGCGAACTCAATGTGGCACAGGCACAGACCAAGAAAGTGGTGGTGCACGACTACTGGCAGCACGACGACTACGAGAAAGCGTTCGAGTCGACAGCCTTCGTCAAGGCACTGTTTCACCGCACACAACCCGCCAAGCCACGGCAGGCACACGGCAACCTCTGTCTGACCATACACCTGCCACAGATACTACCCACACAAGGAGTGGCAGTGATAGGTAACATACCTGAACTGGGCAACTGGAACATCGACGACAAGCTCGTCATGGCAGACACCTGCTTCCCGCGCTGGGATGTGACGATAAAAGCTCAAGGCGAGCAGGTGATAGAATATAAGTACGTCATCTACGAGCTCAAGAGTGGTCGCGTTGTCGACATCGAATATGGCGAGAACCGCCAGATATGGGGTTTGCAGAAAGGCGTCAGCATCATACAAAACGACCGTGGCTTCCGCCGCACACAGCCCCGCTGGAAAGGTGCGGGAGTCGCCGTACCGGTGTTTTCGCTACGCACCGAAGAGGGATTCGGAATAGGCGAGTTCCAAGACCTCAAGAAGTTAGCCGAATGGGCAGCCCTGACCGGACAACGTATGATACAGACGCTGCCTATCAACGACACCACCCTGCTGCATACCAACCGCGACTCGTACCCATACAACGCCGTCTCGGTGTTCGCACTGCACCCCATCTACCTCAACATCGAGAAGATGGGTAAACTCTCGGTAACACTCAGGCACCAATACAACACACAGAAAGAGGAGTTCAACAGCAAGCCCATAGCCGACTACCAGGCAGTATACGACGAGAAGATGAAGTACTTCCTCGCCCTCTATCGCCAAGACAAAGAGGCAGTATTCTCGTCGGACGACTACAAAGCATTCTTCGAGAAGAACAAAGAGTGGCTCGTGCCCTACGCTGTGTTCTGCTACCTGCGCGACAAATACGGCACCCCGCATTTCGTCGACTGGAAGAAATACTCGGTCTTCTCGGAGCAGGATATGCGCCGGTTGTCGACTCCTTCGGCACGTGAATACGACAAGGTAGCCTTCCACTACTACCTGCAGTACCACCTCGACCGTCAGCTCTCCGATGCCATCGCCTATGCCCATTCGCTTGGCGTAGCACTCAAGGGCGACATACCTATCGGCATCTCACCCGACTCTGTCGATGCATGGACCTCACCTGAGCTGTTCAACCTCAACGCCTCTGCCGGTGCTCCGCCCGACGACTTCTCTATCTCGGGTCAGAACTGGGGCTTCCCCACCTACAACTGGGACGTGATGGCACGCGACGGCTTCCGCTGGTGGCAACGCCGCTTCCAGAAGATGCAAGACTACTTCGACGCTTACCGTATCGACCATATCCTCGGCTTCTTCCGTATCTGGCAGATGCCCAAGACCGCAGTATGGGGTCTGACAGGTCACTTCTGCCCTGCACTGCCCTACTCGATGGACGAGCTATGGCAACGCGGCGTCAAACTCGACTACGACCGACTTGTCAAACCATACATACGCTCTAACTTCTTGGGCGACGTCTTCGGCTACGACACCGAACTGGCAAAAGAGCAGTTCCTCAACACCAACGACGGATATATATACTGGTTCAAAGACCAGTACGACACCCAGCAGAAGATACAAGCATGGTACGACGCACTTCCCGCAGAAGAGCAGCAACAGAAAAAGAACCTGCTCAACGGACTGATGTACCTGCACTGCGAGGTGCTGTTCGTTCCTGACCAGCAGAACCCTGCCCTGCTCCACCCGCGTATCTCGCTGATGTCGTCGCACTCGTGGAACGAGCTATGGGACGACCAGAAGAACCTGCTTGCCGAGATACACAACGACTACTTCTACCGTCGTCACAACGAGTTCTGGCGTCAGTCGGCATTGCGCAAACTGCCTACTCTGATCAACTCGACACAGATGCTCGTCTGCGGTGAAGACCTCGGCATGGTGCCCGAATGCGTGCCATCGGTGATGCACGAGTTGCAGATTCTCTCGCTCGAGATACAACGCATGCCCAAAGACCCCAAAAAGCTGTTTGCTCACCCTGCCGATGCTCCCTACCTGAGCGTATGCACCACCGGCACTCACGACACCAACCCGCTGCGCGCATGGTGGGAGGAAGACCGCGAGAAGACACAACGCTTCTATAACGAGCAGATGGGCTGGTGGGGCGAAGCACCCGCCGAGATGACACCCGAGATAGCCGAGTTCATCATCAACCAGCATGTCTACTCACCTGCCATGTGGGTGATACTGCCTCTGCAAGACTGGCTCGCCATCGACGGCGACATACGCCTCGCCGACGCTCATGCCGAACGCATCAACGTGCCCGACAACCCGCGCCACTTCTGGTGCTACCGCATGCACCTCAAGGTAGAAGACCTCATGAAGGCTGACTCACTCAACCAAAAGATACGCGACCTCACGGCACGACGCTCGTGATAACGGATATCGAAAAAGCGGCTCCAAAGGGAGCCGTTTTTTTTTTTCGGGATTGTCACCGGGAGCGCCGGTTTGTAACCGGCGTTTAGATTTCGAGATTTCGAGATCACGAGATTTCGAAATCACGAGATCACGGGATTTCGAGATCACGGGATCACGATTAGCCATAGCAACTTTCACTTGCAATAGCGATAGATGGCTGTCTTTCGGGTGTCGAAGAAGTTATTATCGGGCGAGAGTAGCCGATATTGCGGCGTACAGCCCCACAACACCGGTGCGTCGTACAGCTCGCCGTCTTCGCCCGTATCGTTGACGATATATGGTTTCACCATCTGTTGCCAGCGCCTGATACGCTGTGCACTACCTGCCGCCGTAAACAGCTCGTCGTCGTCGCAGAGCTGCAACAGATAGCGGCGGTAGCGGTCTTTGTATTCGGCAATAGAGAATATCTTGCGACAGAGCAACCTGTCGCCGTCAAGACTCCCCCACGTCAGCGGATTAGCCGTGCCGGCATCGTCCATCAAGCCTAAGGCTGACGTGCCGAGGGTGTTGTCGTAATCGAAGGGGATGAAGTAGAAACGGTGGTTAGAGTCGAAATAGAAGTAGTAGTTGTTTTTGTTAATCCAATAGTCGTCCCACATGCCCACAGCCACGTTGACTGCCATCATCCTGAGGAAGAGGTCGATGTCGACATGCTGCTCCAGATAACTGCGCAGCTGCTCCGATCCGCTGGGCAGAGGACGCATCTGCTCCATGAAGTCATACAGCTCTTTCTGTGCGGCAGCAAGACCATTGGTCTTGTTGGTCTTCAGGGCATATATATAATTTGTCTCTTCTGTTGTCACACCCATGTTAGCTGTCCCCACAATGTTGAAATCCGAGAGGTCGGCACCCCATGCAGCCTTCCACAGGTTGCCGTCGTCGTCGGGCAAGTAGCCGTCTTTGCGTCTGTCATCGAGCCAGCCTTTCCTCACGCCTTCGATGAGGGCATATACCCCGAGGTATACGGGTTTTGTGTCGCCCTCGATATACAGCCACAGCCTGCAATACGAGGCACGTGGTGCCGTCCACACGCCGAATCGCCGGAACAGGTCGTAGCAGTATACCTCGCGAACGTATGCCGGCTCTTGGCGGAAATACTTAAGTATCACCCTATCCGATCCGAAGAAACGTTCGCCTGTTGCGTATTCTGTGAATTTGACGCCGAAATGTGAGTGGTGGAAGTCACCGCCGTCGACATGCGGCATGCCAAACTCTCCTTCCGCTCTCGCTCTTGAGGTGTTACCTCGCGGTCGGAGTCCGACGCTGTCGCGGTGCCACACGTCGTTGCCCTTGCGCATAGTCCAACGCGCCGGCACATACTTACGCGTATCGCGGTTAGCATCGAAATTGCTAAGATAGGTGTTCCAGTCGTCTTCGGTGAGTGTGAGTGTGATTTCGGGCAGAGCCTCGAGGTCGTACAGATACTGCGGGTTACGCCTTTGGTCGGGCGTCTCTACCTGCAAGGTGTCGTGTGAGATGGTATCCGACGGCATGGTGTCGGTCGGTAAGGTATCTGTCGGGATAGTGTCGGAGCTGTGATGGTTATCGTCAATCAGAGGTTCCTCGTGTACGCATGCTGTCAGCAAGGCTATGCCGACGATACAAAGAGCCTTATGAAGACCTGCGGTGTTCATTGTCGTTGGCTGAGGGCTGTTGTCTCTTCGCGGCGGATATCGAGCAGCAGTGTATGCCGCTCGCGGTACATATTGACAAGCGTATACTCAGCCGTGGTGATGACAGCTCTGAGCGGTCCGTTGTCGGGCATCTGAGCATAACGCTGTCGGGCGAGGTCTAACTGCTGTCGTTCTTCTGATATGCTGCTATCCAGCTGCACGAGTTGCAGGAACATAGCCCGCGCCGTGTTCGACACGAACTCGTCAGCCGAGAAGTAAGCGATGCTGTCGTTGAGCACTATGACAGGTACCTGCTGTAGCTGTTGCTCGTCTGCCTCCGTCTGTTCTTGCTCTACCTCGTTGGCGACAGCGTCTCGCGCCTCGAGGTCGGCAGGCGTGGCGAACCTAAGGTCGGCGAGCTGAGCCAAACGTCGGGCACGCTCGTCGTCGCCAACGACGGTCTTCGACTCGTTGAGAAGGAAGCTATAGAGGGTGGCATAGCCCTGAGGGGCATGACGGTCGGTGGCGAAATAGCCGATGCCGCGCGCCTCGTCTTCGGCGTATAAGAAGTCGTTGGCAGCCGAGTTATAAGGGAAGCCTATGTTCTCGGGTTCGTACCACTGTTGCGTGGTCGAGTTAAGGCGTGTGATGTAGATGTCGTATCCCCCAAGCCCTTCTTCGCGGTCGGAAGCGAGATAGAGCGTCACCCCGTCGGTGAGCATAAAGGGGAAGGCGTCGTTATGGTTGCCGTTGACGGGTGCCGCCAGCGTGTCGCAGTCGGCGACGCCATCGTAGTCGAAGCAACCCACTAACTGCTGCTTGCCACTGACCGTGTCGGCAAACAGTCGGCGGTCGTGACGTTGCGTGGTGTAAGCCGTAGTGGCACCACTCTGTTCGATGCTGCCGCACTCATCAGACAGACTCAGGTGCGAGAGCAGTTGTTCGAAGGGAAGCGTGATGCTATCCACAAACACGATGTCGTCGACGCGGCGGATATAACGCTGCGCCTTCCGGCAGTATGCCAACTGCTGTAGCACCTCCTGGCGGCGCGTGGTGTCGTCGGTGAGCGACGACAGGTAGCTCTGATAGGTCTCTGCCGCGAGGTCGAAACGGTAGGTCTTGGCATAGAGCGTGGCAAGGTGGTAGTTGCGCAGCTGGTATCTGTCGCCCGCAAGACGGAAGTACTCGATGGCACGCTCGACGCTGTCGGTCTCTTGCAGACAACGTGCATAACGGTAAAGGTAGAGCTGGTTCTGCGGCGCTTTGTCTAAAAGATGACGATAGGCGACAGCAGCCTTCGCGTAGTCTTTTGCCGAGAAGGCGGCATCGGCTTGAGCGGCGGTCTGAGCCTGCAGTGCCGACGACAGAGCCAAAACCATGACTATGTATATCAGTCTTTTCATGACTACCTAAAATACATATATTGGGTATCGCACTTGCATTTGTGCCGTTTCTGATATCTGACACGTATCATATATCTGAAGTTGACACCTACTATAGCTTGTCTGACCCACGAGTCTTGCAGCAGTGTGGTGTTGTAGGCGTGGTTCATCCTCAGGTTGAGCTGTGTGCCTTGCATCGTAGCCACGAGCGAGGCTTGGTCGTGTGTGGCAGGCGAGATGTCGAGCAGTCCGACCTCAGCAAACAGCCCGACACGCAGGTGCTGACGCGACGAGGTAGTATGCGCCGGCGAGGCGACAGCGAAGTCGTAGCCTACCTCACCCCGTAGTCGGACGTCGAAACGGAACTGTATCTTACCTTGTGAGCTGACGGGTTCGTAGTCGTGGAAGCCGTGTTGCGGCAGGTCGGTGAGCGGCTCGTAGTAGCGGTCGTAGATGCCCTCGGTGGCGTACTTAGCCGACTGATAGGTGTTGCCCCATATATTGAGCACGGGTACCGCGCCCGCCATCACATACCAGCCTTGCCACATACCGCCGAACAACACGGGGAAACGCAGATCGGTAGTGGTCGAACGGTCGCGCCGGCTAATGACACTGAGCGCAAGGGTATAGGGTATGTCGCGGTCGTCGACAGCCGAGAGCGAGAGCGAACGGTTGGAAAGGGTGAGCGACTGGCGCATCATGGCTATGTCGAAACCTACAGAGAACAGGAAAGCCTCGTGATGAAGCTGATAGCTCATACCCACAGCCCCCATGCCGCCCATGCCGATACGGGTATTGGGCGTGCGGTCTAAGGTGGCAGGATAACCACCGCTCACGTCAAACGAGATATAACTAACAGCCTCGCAACGAGTAGCACTCAACAAGGCTATGAAAAAGATGGTTAATATAAACTGATGATGACGCATCGGCATGACGTATAAAACGTGCAAAATTACGATTTTTTTTTGTATTACAAAATTAAAATCGTAACTTTGCCGCGATTTATATAACTATATAGAGCTTCTAGAGCTTCTAGACTATCTAGACTATCTAGAGCTTCTAGACCAAAAAAAAACACACGCCCATGGATTTTCGCACTTTCTGGAATAGTAACTTCGCTTTTGTTTTGAAGATGCTGCTACTTGCCGTCGTGGTAGTCGTTGGCATAGTGATAGCAGCCAACTATTGGCTTCGCGACTACACTCACCACGGTGAGGAGGTAGTGGTACCCGATGTCACCGGCATGTACGTTGAAGAGGCTCGTGTTCACCTGAGCAGCTGTGAGTTAGGCATGCAGGTGGTGGACTCTACCTACAACAGCGCTGTGCCGCTCGGCACTATCATCGAGCAGAACCCGCCCGCTATGGCATCGACGAAGGCAGGCAGAGCCGTATACGTAGTGATGAACTCGCGCATGGTACCTACCGTTTCTATACCCGACCTTCACGACATCTCGTATCGGCAGGCAGAGGCCACACTGCGCTCGCTCGGTATCGAAGTGAGCGAGGTGATATATCAGCCCTCGGAATATAACGGACTGGTGCTCGACGTCACCCTCGACGACGAGCCTATACAGCCTCAGCAGAAGCTACCGATAGGCTCGACCGTGGTGTTAGTGGTAGGTCAGAATGCTGAAAGCGAAGAGACGGTGTATGTACCTCAGCTTCACGGCATGACGTTAGAAGATGCACGTCGCACCATACTCAAGAACTCGCTGGTGGTGGGCGCCATCAACCAAGAGGCTCAGACCGACAAAGAGCAGTACGTCTACCACCAACAGCCCGAAGCCGGCAAATGGGTGCAACTCGGCTCGAGTGTGACACTATACCTCTCGACTGACACCAACAAACATATCGAGCAGCAAAACACCGAAGAAGACTTCTTCTAAAGAGTCTATAGCATATAGAAAACCTATAGCATCTAAACAAAACCAATCCGTCCTATGTCCCCTGACACCGATGAGTTATTCGAGCGCTGGCGCCAGGTCGTCGATCGTGGTCAGGCACCTCTGCGTATCGACCGTTACCTTGCCGAGCATATCCCTCAGACGTCGCGCAGCCGTATTCAGCATGCTGCCGATGCGGGTCATGTGTGGGTGGCAGACCGTCCGGTGAGCAGCAACTACAAGGTCAAGCCCGGCGACGTCATCGTCGTCATGCTCGACCACGAGCCTTTCGACGGACATATCGAGCCTGAGGACATACCTCTTGACATCGTTTACGAAGACAGCTCGCTGATGGTGGTCAACAAGCCTGCGGGTTTGGTGGTGCACCCCGGACACGGCAACTGGACGGGCACGTTGCTCAACGCCTTAGCTTATTACTTCCGCCACGATGCCGACTTCGACATCAACAACCCCGACATCGGACTGGTACACCGTATCGACAAAGACACGAGTGGTCTGCTACTCATCGCCAAGACGCCACAGGCGAAGGCGGCATTGGCGTTGCAGTTTTTCGAGCACACCACCTCGCGCACCTATAACGCTTTGGTATGGGGCAGGTTCGACGAGGCTGACGGCACCATCGAAGGAGCCTTGGCGCGCGACAACCGCGACCGCACCATCTACCGCGTGTGGGACATCGAAGACAACCCCCTTGCCAAACCTGCCATCACCCACTATCACGTACTCGAGAACCTTAGGTTCGTCACGTTGGTAGAGTGCAAGCTCGAGACCGGACGCACGCACCAGATACGCGTACACATGCGACATATCGGACATCCGCTCTTCGGCGACGAGAAATACGGAGGGTGCGAGATACTACGAGGCGAACGCACACAAAAATACAAGCAGTTCGTAGAGAACTGCTTGAAGATATGTCCGCGGCAGGCATTGCATGCCAAGACCTTAGGATTCGTTCACCCCGTCAGCGGCGAGCACATGTTCTTCGACTCGCCATGGGCACCCGACTTCAGCGCCCTGATAGACAAGTGGCGCACGATAGCTCAATAAAGAAACTTCGGAATGCCGGAATACCGGAACTCCGAAACTCCGGAAAATCTAAATCCTTTGTTTGGCGTATTCGCGTGTGACGCGGAACGTCTTTTCTTTTTGTGAGGGTGCGTCGAAGAGCACCTCTTTCATCACCGTCTCCATCAGGCTGCGCAGTCCGCGTGCTCCGAGTTTGTACTCGAGGGCTTTGTCGACCACATAGTCGAGAGCGTCGTCGTCGAAGTCGAGCTGTATGCCGTCCATCATGAGCAGCTTCTGATACTGCTTGACGATAGCGTTCTTAGGCTCTGTCAGTATGTTTCTCAGAGCCTCCCGTCCGAGTGGTTGCAGGTAGGTGATGACCGGCAGTCGACCCACTATCTCGGGAATGAGTCCGAAGGAGCGCAGGTCTTGCGGCGACACGTATTGGTACATGTCCTCAAGTTGTTTGTCGGGCGAGCTCTGACGCTGCTCGGTAGCCGAGAATCCCACCACTTTCTTATTCAGTCGCAATGCTATCTGTCGGTCGATGCCGTCGAAGGCGCCGCCGCAGATGAATAGTATCTTGGTGGTGTCGACGTGTATAAACTCCTGCTCCGGGTGTTTTCTGCCGCCTTGTGGTGGTACGTTGACTATCGAGCCTTCGAGCAGTTTGAGGAGTGCCTGTTGCACACCTTCTCCGCTCACGTCGCGTGTGATGCTGGGGTTGTCGCCTTTGCGTGCTATCTTGTCGATCTCGTCGATGAAGACGATGCCTGTCTGTGCACGGTCGACGTCGTAGTCGCACGCCTGCAGCAGTCGCGAGAGCAGCGACTCGACATCTTCGCCCACATAGCCGGCTTGTGTCAGCACGGTGGCGTCGACCATGGCGAAGGGCACCTCGAGCATCTTGGCTATCGAGCGGGCGAGCAACGTCTTACCCGTACCTGTCGGACCGACGATGATGATGTTCGACTTCTCTATCTCCACCTCGTTGTCGTCGGCTGGCTGCAACAGACGTTTGTAGTGGTTGTATACCGCCACCGACAAGGTGCGCTTGGCTTCATCCTGCCCGATGACATATTGGTCGAGGTAGGCTTTGATGTCGTGCGGACGCGGCAGCGTCTTTAGGTTCAAGCCTTTCAGTGCCGACTTGTCGCCATTGGCTTGCGCTACGGGTTGCATCATCTCGACTACTTTCTGTGCCTCTTTCACGCAGTCGGGACATATATATACATCGCTCTCCAAGCCGTTCATCAGAAAGACGTCTTCACGACCGCAGAAAGCGCAATGGGGTTTATTCTTTCTTGGCATTACTTCTTTGAATATACTTTGTCTATCATTCCGTAAGCGAGAGCTTCCTGTGCTGTCATCCAGTAGTCGCGGTCGGCATCGGCTGTTATCTTCTCTACAGTCTGTCCTGAGTGGTTAGAGATAATCTGATAGAGCTCTTGCTTGAGTTTGAGTATCTCTCGTGCCGTGATTTCGATGTCGCTTGCCTGTCCTTGTATTCCTCCCATCGGCTGGTGCATCATCACGCGGCTGTGTGGCAGTGCGGCACGTTTGCCTTTGGTACCGGCCACCAGCAGCACCGAGCCCATCGAGGCTGCCATGCCGGTGCATATAGTAGCCACGTCGGACGAGATAAACTGCATGGTGTCGTAGATGCCCAGACCGGCATATACCGACCCGCCCGGGGTGTTGAGGTAGATAGAGATATCTTTGCCCGGCTCGGCTGAGTCGAGATACAATAGCTGGGCTTGTATGACGTTGGCTGTGTAGTCGTTGACCTCCGTTCCAAGGAAGATGATGCGGTCCATCATCAGACGCGAGAACACATCCATCTGAGTGACGTTGAGCTGACGCTCCTCGAGGATACTGGGTGAGATATACCCGCTCATACGCGGATACGACTGCTGCATTACTTGCTCAACATGCATGGTGTTGAGTCCTTCTGACTTGGCAAATTTTAGAAAATCGTTCATGAGATGTGGTTGTTAAATGGTTAGGGGTATCTAAAGTTTCTATAGCATACAGAGTTTCTATAGTATCTAAAGCTTTAGAGCCTGCAAAGATAAGAAAATTATCTAATACGGCAAAAATGGAACGATTTTTGAATAAGAAATTTAGAAAACGACATCTCGACATCTCGACATCTCGAAATCTCGGAATCTCGACATCTCGACATCTCGGCATCTCGGCATCTCGAAATCTCGGAATCTCGACATCACGAAAATCTGAAATCTGAAATCTAAAATCTAAAATAATGAAGCGTCCTACCATCCTTTGGGCTGACGACGAGATAGAGCTTCTCGCGCCCTACACCATCTACCTCGAGCAGAAAGGCTACGAGGTCATCACCACGAGCAACGGCGTCGACGCCATCGACCTGAGCCGTCAGCACCAACCCGACATCGTCTTCTTAGACGAGATGATGCCGGGTCTGAGCGGGTTGGAGACGCTCACCGAAATCAAACGTCTGCTGCCGCAGGTGCCGGTAGTGATGATCACTAAGTCAGAGGAGGAGAACATCATGGACATGGCCATCGGCGAGAAGATAGCCGACTACCTCATCAAGCCCGTCAACCCCAGTCAGATACTGCTATGTCTGAAGAAACATCTGCACCAGCGCGAGATAGTGGGTCAGCATGCTCAGGCAGGCTACCAACAGGAGTTTCAGGAGATAGCGTCGAAAATCAACAGTGCCCGTAGCATCGACGACTTCTACGTCATACAGCGCGAGTTGGTGCGCTGGGAACTCGAACTCACGGAGAGCGACAGCGGCATGATAGAGATGCTTCGCATGCAGCGGCGCGAGGCGGAGCAGCTGTTTGCACGCTTCATACGCCAACACTACGAGCAGTGGTTCGACACCCGCAAGCTGCCCGCCGTCAAGCTCAACGACCCGAGCACCCCTCTGATGTCGCCCGACGTGATGCGCAGCCGCGTGCTGCCCCTGCTCGACGACGGACAGCGCGTCTGCCTGCTTGTGTTCGACAACCTGCGCTACGACCAATACAAGACGCTGCAACCCGCACTCAGCGAGCTGTTCGACGTGAGCTGTGACGAGCTGTATTGCAGCATCCTGCCCACCGCCACGCAGTACGCCCGCAACGCCTTGTTCGCCGGACTGATGCCCACACAGATAGGGCAGCTCTTCCCCGACCTGTGGGTCGACGAAGGCGACGAAGAGAGTAAGAACCAACACGAGAAAGAGCTGATCGACAACTTCTTCCGCCGCTACCGTAAGACCTACAGCTACGGCTACTACAAAGTCAACGAGAGCGACTTCGGCGAGAAGGTGATACACCGTCTGCAGTCGCAGAAGAACGACCCCGCACAGCTGCAGGTGGTGGTGGTCAACTTCATCGACATGCTCTCGCACTCGCGCACCGAGAGTAAGATGATGCGCGAGCTGGCAGGCGACGAAGCCGCCTACCGCAGCCTCACCCTCTCGTGGTTCCGCCACTCGTCGACCTACGACCTATTGCGACAGATAGCCTCAATGGGCTATACCCTCGTGCTCACCACCGACCACGGCACCACACGCGTCGACAACGCCGTGAGTATCATAGGCGACAAGAACACCAACACCAACCTCAGATATAAGGTGGGTAAGTCGCTCAGCTGCAAGAGCCGCGACGTGATATGGGTAGAGCACCCCGAACGCATCGGACTGCCCGCACCCAACCTCAGCTCGACGTATGCCTTCGCCACCGGCAACGACTTCTTTGCCTACCCCAATAACTTCAACTACTACGTGCAGTACTACCGCAACACCTTCCAGCATGGCGGCGTGTCGATGGACGAGATGCTCATCCCACTCGTAACCATGACACCCAAATAAGACCACGGAATCTCGGATTGCCGGGACATCGGATTGCCGGAATACAGGAATACCGAAAAACCGAACCTCAACAACAAGAAAAAAAGCAAAAACATTTTGCCATTTAGAAAAGATTTAATAATTTTGTGCGCAATTTGGATATTTTCGCAGATATTGTATACATTAGATTAACAGCCGTTATTTTAGACTAACCCACGTTATTTAGACTAACCCACGTTATTCAAGGGTATCGTACTGATGAAAACCGAGTTTAAGCAAAGCCCATATTACCATGAACTGACAAGCCCGATATCGACTTTGCCACTAAGTAGTCATAACGAGTCTCTCGCTATGACGTTTGGTATTTTCACCCCCCCCCATTGGGCTAATAATCAACACTTTACAATATACACCTAACTACGTCAGGTAGCATCCGTGCTACTTGGCGTTTTTTGCATGCACCATAAAGCCGGAACATCGGAACACCGGAATGCCGAAACATCGGAACACCGGAACGCCGGAACACCGAAATTCCGGAACATCTAAAGAAAAGAAAAAACAGAACGATTATGAAAAATAGAGGATTGTACGTATTGCTCCTTGTAGCTATGGGATGCTTTTTTGCAACAGTCGAGAACACCTTCGCCGGTACTGCATACACCGACGGTCGCGCCTACTTGCGAGCCGGCAGCCCCTCCGGCGCCGGTAAGGTATATGTCAGCACTTCGTCGTCGGAGCCGGCAGCATCGGCTTACAAGGCATGCAACACGGTGCAGACATCTGAGACCACCACGCCGAGTGCCAAGGCTCAGGTCAGTGGTGACAAGAAAAAGACGACCTACCACTTCTGGGCAGTTGCCAATGCCGGATATAAGTTCATCGGCTGGTATAGTTCCACCGGTGCGCTGCAAGGCTCAGGTGCCGCACATGTCAGCGGCTCGGTGACCTCGGGTACGGCAGGTATGGACGACACGCACGCCTACCTTGACATGCACGCCGCCTTCATCAAGATCATACAGATGAGTTTTGTGAAGCCTACCAAAGGCTCGTTCGATATAACCCACGACGGCTCCGCCGTATCTAACTACGCATCCATCACCGTTGATGGCAAAGTTGTGCTCACCGCACACCCCGCCGACGGCTACAAACTGCGCGGATGGTACACCACCACCAACGGCGGTACCACCAAAAACTGGTTCGCCTTCGGCAACACCTGCGAACCTAACTTCACATCCAATGTTACTATCGGTGCCGAATTCGTGCCCGACGACGGAAAAGCTACATTCTGGATCAAAGGCACAAGCAAGATGTACGACAACCTCAATACCGCTAACTCCAATGCTTCGTCGGGCAACATCATAGTGGTGGTGAGCGACGGTGTGGTAGGAGCCGGCACATACTCTATCAAATCCGGCGTCACGCTGTTCATCCCCTACAACGAGACCTACAACCTGATGACCACACCTAAGGTGCAACATTACACCTCTGCAAGTTCGGCACCGGCACTGTCGGCATACCGTAAACTGACACTCGCATCCGATGCCGTCATCAATTGTTCGGGAAACATCTGTATCGGCGGACAACAAACAGCCGTCAATGGCGGTAACCCTACATCGCAAGTCTGCGGACCGGTAGGTGTGCTCGACCTCTCGCGAGGCGGTACTATCAACCTCCAGAGCGGCTCTAACCTCTACGCTTGGGGCTTCGTGAAGGGTCAGGATATGGATCAGGGCAACAACACCGATGCTTCGGGCGTTGGTGTTATCAATGCTGCGTCAGGCGCTACTGTTTGGGAGGACTTCCAATGCGGCGAATGGCGCGGCGGTACGGCTTCTTCTACAATATATAGCAACAAAGGTAGTTGGAAATTCTTCCCCTTCCAAAGCTATACCATACAGAATGTCGAAGCTCCCGTTAACTATGCCTATGGCTCTAAACTCCAATGCCACTGGGCTATATTCGGTAACGGCTCTACATTCACCGTTACCTTCCCCTTAGTGGCAAAAAATACCGACTCATCTCTCTTCAAATTGGCGTCAGGTGGTACCCTCCGCAAGTGGTACGACCCTACCACCGACCGCGTATGCTATGAATTAGGTGGTGGGGCTACCGTCGATGCATTGAATCTGAATGTGTTGGGAGAGTCGGTTTCGTCGGCAGACTACAATCTTCCTATACCCGCCAACATGCATATAATCCTGAAAAGCGGCAATACTTTGACCATAAGTAAACCGATGACGGCACATGCCGGTGCGGTGGTAGAAGTGAAATCCGGCGCAACACTGAATATCAATGCAAAAGTATATATGTATGATGCGGACGACTGGGATACTTACTGTATGTACGCATATTACTACCGCACTTACAAGAACCTCACTTCGCATTACGACCGTGGTACAGGAACCTCGAAGACCAATCTGGAAGATGCCACGTTGATAGTGGATGGTACGGTCAATGTGGGCGCACAATGTCTGTATGCTACCGCACACGGAGCAAGCATTGTCGGTAACGGCGGCGGCACGCTCAAATACGGCACTCTGCCCACCAATACCACCATGACACAGTGTAAGGTACTTAGCGACAGGGTGACGGTTAACATCCGCTCGGCTAACATGCACAACGAGAACGGCACCTACACCCGTGCTGCCGCTTCCACTACCTACAAGAACGTCAACGGCCGCTGGTTCACCAGCGACAAGAGTACGGAGAAAGCCAACCATACCTACGACTTCACATATATCTCGTCGGGCGACGTATATGGCTCAGGTGGCTCCACCAAGACCGTCAGCGCCGTATATTCCAAAGACAAGACCGGACTCGAGCTGCGCGACAAATGGGCTAACGTCAAAGCCGGCACCTGCGACAACTGGTGGGATGGAATAGACGATGGTCATCTGTATAACTGGACGCTCAACAGTGCTTGGCATCAGTATATCAAGACCGGCACTACCGCCGGAAGCGAAGGGGAAGACCCGATAGAAAGCTATGTCGGCTCTGATGGAAAGATTTACAACAAGCAGGGGTGCGACATAGCGCCCGAAGGAACCATCGACGCCAACTGTCTCTATACAATAGGCGGCGTGAAGAAGGCATTGGTTAACGGCAGTTTTGTGCAGATAGAGAAGAATACAGGCGATGAGGCATATCATAAAGTCGGAGCAGCCACTACATATTATATCTGTTTCGACGGCTGCGTATGGCATCCGGCAACCAAAGTGGCAGGCAAGGAGAAAGCCTATACGGTGGACGGTACGGTGTATATATGGTACAACGGCGATTGGCTTGCCGTGCAGAACGACGCCACCGTTGACTTGTATTATTCGCTCTCTGCCACCAACGTGAAGATCTACTACGAGTATAGCGGTGGTGCATGGACGCTTGCCACACCTGTGGCTGAGGTCGTTACCTCTGCCGGAACAGAACAAGTCTATGCACTTGAAACAGCTAAAACCAAAGCCAAAGCCGGAGGTACCAATGTAACCATCCGACTGCTCAAAGACCTGACTATTACCTCTGCTTTTACCTATGACGGCGCTAACAACTGCGGTCTTGACCTCAACGGACATACTCTCACCGGTAAGGTAACCAGTATGATTACCATCAATAACGCTTCGGCTACTTTCATCATCAAAGACCAGAACGGTGCCGGAACAGGTAAGATACTATCCAAGTTCTCGCGCAGCGACAATCCTGTATATGGTATCAACGTCACCAAAGGTCATCTGATTCTGAACAGCGGTACGGTGCATATAGAGAATACCCATACCTCGAAAGGTTCCAACGCAGTGCATCTTTATTCCGGTCAGAAGTTCACCATGAACGGCGGTAAGGTAGAGGCGGTATCGAATGGTGCATCTCATGGTATTAACATACCATCGACCACCACGACGGTCGTCAATATCAATGACGGAACAATTGACGTTACATCAACCGGTACAGCCGATAAATTGGTAAGCGGTATATATAGTGAAGGTGGAACAATCAATGTTAACGGAGGTACTATTAACGCTCATTCCACATCTTCAAAATACGTTTATGGTGTCAATCTGACTAATGCAAACAGCACATTTACTACCACAGGCGGCACTATCAAAGCTTCAGCCGGCAGCATAACTTATGGTGTGTATGTAACTGCCGGTTCTAAAGCCAATATCAATGGCGGCAATATCACAAGTACCACAACCACAACTACTGCACGCGGTATTATCTCATACGGTACAACTACAATCAGCGGCGGTACGATAACTACCACAGCCGGCACATCTGATACTAAAGGTCTGTATGTAGCTAACAACACTACAACAATCAACGCCGGAGTCACTATCAATGTCAATGCCAACTCCGATGCTTCAGGCATTTATTATGTAAGTGGCACTCCTACCGTTACGGTTAACGGCGGTACATTCGTTGTAAAGACACTTTCTACCAATAAAGCATACGGCATCTATGCCGATAAAGGAACATGTACGGTAAACGATGGTGATTTCAAGGTAACAGCCAAGACCACCGATGCCTATGGTATGTATGTTACAACGGCAAACGCACCTAAACTGACTATCAACGGCGGTAAGTTCATGGTGAAGAATAGCGATGGATCTGCTAATGGTACTATCAATAACACAGGTGCCACACTTGCCAATTTCTCAATGGCTGGCGGTTACTATAATGTCGCTCCTAACGGAACAACTAATATCGCCGCCGGCAAGTCGGTGAAGGACGTTGTTAGGGCAAAAGAGCAAGCCATCTATGATGCCGGATATGTAAAGAAAATTGCCGGTAATGAATATACCGTGACATGGATGAGCTTTAACGGTGCAACGAAGCTTGCCACGACGCAAGTGGAAAGCGGCAAGGTGCCGGTATGGACAGGCGAGCGTCCTGACTATAAAGATGCGACATCAGAACGCGAATGGATTGGCTGGGCGACAGACACATGGAACAGAGGAACTCAATACGTTAACGGCACACCTTTGCCCGCTATTGCGGCATCTGATGTTACCTACTACGCTGCCTGTCAAGCCATCTATGCCGATGTAACAGCTGATGGTACGACTACACGCTATAATTCTGCTCAAGTAGCATGGACAGAAGCCATGAAGCACAAACAGGCAACTATCCGCATCCTGAGCAACCTCGGTAGCGAAGCCAATGTTGGTAATATGACAGAGTTGGTATTCAACCCTGCCAACGAAGGTTCTATCATCACCCTTGACCTCAACGGACATATCTGGACCATGGGTAACCACACGACTGCCTCATACAATAAAAATGTATTCCTCAAAGTCAGTCCGTCAAAGGCTAATTGCAAACTCATCGTTACCGACAACTCAGCCGCAGGCAACGGTTACTTGATGAACAAATGGGCTTGCGGTGAGAATCTGATTTGTGCTAATGTTACAGGCGGCGAATTGATTTTGCAAGGCGGCGGTCTAAAGTGTAACAACACCCATGCAAGTTGCAATGCTGTCGGCGTACAAACCAATGGCGGTGTGTTCACAATGACCGGTGGTATTATTGAAGCAAAGAAAGAAGGCGATGCTGTTACTGCTGCCGGTGCTGCTACCGGCGTATATGCTTATTCAAAGACCACATTATCCGGTGGTACAATCAATGCAACACATGCCAAATATCAAGCTGCCGGCATACAAGTAATGCGCCGTAATGTTCAGACAACATTGGAAGACGGCTTGACTGTAAATGTAAACGGCTGTCAGGCATTCGGAGTTTATGGCTATGGTGCAGCGGATATTACCGGTGGTACCTACAACGTGACGGCAATAAAAGATGGCAGCACATGGAGTACCGCAAGAGGTATCTATATGACAGTTTCCGGTGAGAACTATGGTTTGGCTAATGTTACCGGCAATCCAATATTTATTGTCAATGGTATGAATACCGGAGCTTATGGAGTGTATTCATACGGCAACTCAAACGTGGAAGTCAATGTGGAGAGCGGAACCTTCAATGTCTATGCGACAAATGCAAGTGGCGCAACGGGCGTTACAGCTCATGCCGGTGGTGTGGCAAAAATTAAAGGAGGTACATTCACAAGTGAGGTTAAGACTTCCGGGTATGAAAATGCTTTCGGTGTTTGGGCTCAAGAAGCGGGCGTTGTGAATGTCGAAGGCGGTACATTCACTGCAATAGCACCTCAAGATGGGGGCAACAACGATGCGGCTCGCATTAACGGAAGTGCAACCAACAACACTGCACAACTCAATATCTCAGGTGGTAGCTTCACTATGACAAAAGGCGGCTATGCAGTCCGTGCATTTGGCGGTACAACCCATATCTCAGGCAATCCTACTTTCACGGCTCGCTATGGTATAGATATAGGTTCATGGGCTGCGGCTACATGTACTGCCACCATGGTCGTTGACGGCGGTACGTTCAATGCCACTGTTGGCGATGCAGTGCGTTGTTATACTACCTCAACAGTGAAGGATGCCGGAAAAGCCACAGAGCATACCGATGTTGTTACCGGCGACCTCACCATCTGGGACGGTAAGTTCCATTCGCCATCATCGGTTAAACCGGTAATCGTAAATGCCAATACAAGTACAAGCAACATCAAGATTCGCGGTGGGTACTATTCTTCTTATACCTCATCGAATGTAAGCAATCTGACCCAATATGTTGTCTCGCCAAGTACGGCAGAAGCTTTAGCTTCCGGCACAACAGAATATACCGAAGGCTATCGCTATCGCGTCAATACCAAATACAACGTCACCTTCTCTGTCAACGGAGTGAACACCGTTAAGCAGTACAACCGCAACGAGACACCCTCGTTCGGCTCTACACCTGCTATCAACGATGGCAATACCTATGACTTTATCGGCTGGACACCTGAGATAGCACCGGTGACTACTGATGCCACTTATACGGCTGTGTTCAAGAAATGGGAAGCAGAGATTATTATGCCTAACGGCACAAGCAAGCGATTCGAATCGTTCGCCACAGCATGGACCGACGCACAGCAACTACAGAATTGCACACTCAGGCTGCTCAGCAATGTCAACTCGTCAGTGCAACTCACCTACAATCCCGCTCCACCGGCAGGCACCACAACCGAAGACGAAGCTTACTTCACCAACGCTACCACTACACTCGATCTCAACAACCATACCCTCGCCTTCACCGGCACCGCCAACGACCGCTTCCTTGTTATCAATAAGACAGGCTCGAAATTCATCATCGACGACAGTTCGGCTCAAAAGAACGGTGTAATCAAATATGAAGGCACACGCGCAGGTTTGGTGATGTGTGTTGCAACACACTATGGCGACCTCGAACTCCGTGGCGGTACTATCCTTGCGCGCAACAACAACGCTACCAATACTTCAATTGGCGTATATCCTTGTCAAGCTACCACCTTCACAATGACAGGCGGAAATATCAAGGCGTATGCACGGCAGTCAGCAAAAGGCGTTTATACAGAAGCCGGTGGAACAGAAGTTGTTAACATCTCAGGTGGTGCTATTTTAGCGAGCACCGAGTACGACAATGCCGGCACACCGGCATGGGGCAACTACTCCTATGGTGTTCATATAAGAGCGGGTGCAAAGGCTACTCTTGACGGAACCTATACTGTCACATCGCATGCCAACCAAGATGCTTACGGTATATATGCCGAAGGCACTTCGGCTACGGCAAAAGGTGAGATTACCGTCAAATCTGGAACTGTAACTGCCATCACCAAGACCAAGCGTGTATTTGGTGCGTGGGTTAATGCGTACGGAACAATAAATATCGATGGCGGTACTATTGATGCTCACTCCACTGTTGCAGATGTGACAAGCATGTGGAACGTAGAAGGTGCTCACTGCTCCGGCAATGGTATTCTCAATATCTCCGGCGGTGATATATCATCGGATAACGGTGCATCACCGATAGGTGTCTCTGTCCATGGCGGTACAACCACTATCACCGGTGGTAAGATTACTTCCAAAACTGCTTTGCACGCTGTCGATTACGCTTCTGCCACGCAGACGGCAACCGTGATTGTCAATGGCGGTACGTTCATAGCTACAGACTGTGCCGTGCGTGCTTACGGATTGGTTAGAGAAAGTACTATTAAGAACAACGCCAATGTAACTATCAATGGTGGTTACTTCTACTCGACAGGCTCTTATATTGTAAACTTGAGAAATGATGCCGGTACCAACCCATCTACTCTCGTCCTCAACGGCGGTAAGTATTTCGAGAAGTCAGGCACGACTTTCAAAAATCAAATCAACGCTCTCAAAGGTGCTACGACCACCATCAACGACATCAACGAGACGGTTGACGGCAAGACGTATAAATACCAACTGCTCACCGACTTCACCGTAACATGGAAAGCCGGCACTTCATATACTAAGTCAGAAACCGTCAGAAGTGGTAAAACACCTTCCAACACCGAAGTGACATCCTTCGTGCGCAACGACTCCACCTTCTACTTCACCGGTTGGACTCCTACGCCGTCACCCGTCATTTCAGACATCACCTACAACGCCGAGGGCAAATACCATGTAGCCAAAGTCAAGATTGGTTCAGGTGCATGGACAATTTATGACGACTTCGACGAGGCATGGAACGACGCTATGGCAGCAACCAACGCCAATGTCAACATTACGCTGCTCAACAATGTAACTCTCGATGACTATTTGGCTTATAAGCCGACGATAGCCAATGCTCGCACCACCCTCGATCTCAACAACTTCACTCTCACTCAGAACAGTGCACTATACTCCATCCATGTTAACAAGGCTGATGCCAAACTGACCATTACCGATACATCAGATGATAAGGGCGGCTGCATCTATAAGAAGATGTCAAGCAGTACAAGTATCTATGGTGTCTATGTATATAACGGTGAAGTGATTATGGCAGGCGGTAAAGTTTATTGCGAGAACACTATCGACGACAGCGGTTGGCATCCCGCAGGAGGTTTATATAATGCCTCCGCCAATGCCAAGATAACCGTTACAGGAGGTACTGTTGAGGCGGCTGCCCAGATAACAGCATACGCTATTACGGGCTATGGTCCTGTAAATGTTTCCGGCGGACTCGTGAAAGCCACAGTCAAGAAATACAACAACGCTCGTGCCCTCTCGCAGCAGATGAATACTGCCACGATCACCGATGGTACTTTTGAAGCATACTCTACCGGCAATGCTACAGGCATCTATGCCGTGATGGCAGGTGCTTGGATCGGCTCAACGGCTGCGTCAGCACAAAGCGCTACGGTTAACATCTCCGGAGGTAAATTCAAAGCACAGACGGCTTCATCAAGTGCATTCTGTGCATTTGCTGACGGCGTGGTTAAAAAGATTGGCGAAGAAATAGTTACCGCACATGGTACGCTCACTATCACTGGCGGCGAGTTTACGACCCTCGCTCCGGCTGCTACTGCAACACAAATCTTTAGCGTGGTTTCTAACGGAGCACGCTTGTTCGACGACGACCATAACTTGATTGGCGAGAGCCGCGCTGAAGCCATTATTTCAGGCGGTACATTCCTCGTTGATACGAGAGACAACGGAGCATACGTGGTAAATAAAAATAATAACGATATCCTCCGCTGTTGGGGTACTATAAATATCACCGGCGGTACGTTCACCATCTATCAAAATTCTGGTGCAACGGGCATAGGTTGCTATCGCGGCAAGGTAACCATTAGCGGCAATCCTGTATTCAATATCAATGGTACAACTCAGACCAGAGGTATAATAGCAGGTCCGTGGAACCACTCAAGCTACTGCGACAAAGATGCTACAAATAACCTTGCCGAGATTGAAGTCAACGGCGGTACGTTCAATGTAACGGCAACCGGTGCCGATGGCAATGTGATAGGCGCATGGACTAACGGAAGTATCTCTTCTACAAGTGCTACCGATGCTGCCGCATTGGCAGGTTATGCGATGTCGTCGAAGATAACCATCAATGGTGGTGAGTTTATCTGTTCCGGTCAGAAAATGGTTCGCACATTCTATCAATACGGACCCGTAACAGGTACCTACGGCACAGCCAAGCGAGAGGTATTTGTCAAAGGCGGTAAGTTCAAGTCGCAAATTGCAACCTTCAAAGCCGATGGCACTATCAATACAGTAACAGGAGCAGGTGCTAATGTCGAAACAGGTAATGCGTCTGTCAAACTTGCAGGTCTAACGGGAGGTTATTATTCTAACAACAACCACCTCGAAGCTCACAAAGCCGATACCTGCAAAATAACTACCCTTACCAATGCCGACCCCGAACATGCCAACGGCTATCGCTATAAGATAGAGCCTGACTATCAGGCTTCGGTAACAGTAGGCTCAACGGTTACTAAATACATATACTTAAAAGATGCTCTCGACTATGCCAAGACGCAAGATAAATCAACCATCACGCTTCTGCGTGCCGTGGATGATTATGCCGGGTCAACCCTCTACTATAACCCTTCTACGGCTAAGTCGTGTACGCTCGACCTCAACGGCTTTACATTCAAAGGACAGGCAACATCAGGTGAACCTGACAGGTTGCTCGTAGTATCCAAAGGCGGATGTACCTTTACTATCAAAGACTCGTCGGCAGGCAAGACCGGTAAGTTCAGCCATGAGAAGAGCGGTGCTGCTTTCGCAGCTGTCGTTTATCACGGTACGCTGGTGTTGGAGAGCGGTACGGTGCATTGCAAGAACACCTCAGGAGGCGCACAGGCTTTGCGCTCCACCGGCTCTGACGCCATTATCCAGATGACCGACGGTAAGGCGCATGCAGAGGCTACCGGTACAGCCTATGCTGTTAACTCTTACGGTCCTGCCACCATAACCGGCGGTTTGCTTCTCGCTGAAGGAGCGGATGCCCGCGGCGTGAATTCGCAGGATGCCAATGCCGATGTCAAGGTTAAAGGCAATGCGGTCATAAAAGCAATAGCATCTGCAGAAACAGCTTATGGTCTTTATGTAGCAGGTGGAGGAAAACTGACAATCAGCGAGAATGCCCGCGACACCGCTATTTGTACAACCAAAGCTGCGCGTGGAGCGTATGTGGGAAATGGTCAACTGACCATTAGCGGAAATGCCAAAATCAGGGCAAATGCAGGAACATCGTCATATACCGTCTTGGCACAAGGGGATAATGCTAATGCAACCATCGAAGGAGGTACCATTACTTCATACTCGAGTGCTAATAGTGCATCTATTACGGTATATGCGCTGTTGGGCGCTACTGCTCATATAACCGGCGGTACATTCTATGCCCTTGACAACATCTCCAATGCATCTAATGTGTCGCCGATACGAACAGGGGATAATGCCACGATGACAATCGATGGCGGTACATTCTATGGCGGAGAAAGCGGAACACAATTTCAAGCGGTATCTATCCGCGGTGGTGAGACCACTATCAACGGCGGTACATTCACGGCAGCGACAGGTATCCGTGCTATGGACTGGGCTGACGCTACTCCTATCACCGGCAAACTGACAGTCAAAGGTGGTACATTCAATACTACTGCTCAGGCAATATACGTATCTTCGAAGGCTAACAACTCAAGAAACGCTCATTCGGAAGTAACTATCGAAGGTGGTAAGTTTAAGTCAACAGGCTCAACTATAGTGCAAATGGATGCAGCACCTGCCGGTGCCGATCCGTCAACGCTCACCATCACCGACGGCTTCTTCAACGAGAAAACAGGCTCCACATTCAAGAACCAGATAGCTAACTTCGTTTCCGACCCGTATGAAGTCTTCACACTCGAAGACGGCGATGCAAACAAGACTGCCGGCTATGCCTACGAGGTATGCCAAAAACGCGTGGCAAAGGTAGTAGAAAACGGCAACCGTACATACTATACCGACCTCAAGGCTGCCCTCGACTATGCCAAGACCAAAGCCAACCCGACTATCACTATTCTGCACGATTGCGCTCTGACAGCACGATACACCATCACTCCTACCATCGCTAACTGGAAAGGCACACTCGACTTAAATAACAAGACCATCAGTACCTCCGGCTCGAAATTCGAAGTTTTGCAATTTAATAAGGATGATGCCCTACTTACTATCACCGACAACTCAACCGACAAAGGCGGACGAATAGAGCATATAGAGAACGCTGCCCAACAAGTTTGGGGACTGAACATTCTGAAAGGAGAAGTAAAACTGCTTGCCGGTACTATCTATGTAAAGAACAACAATGCAGGAGATGCAACAAGTACTAAAGTTGGTATCTGCGCTAACTCCGCTACAGCCAAACTGACCATGTCGGGCGGTAAGGTGGAAGTTGTAGGTGCAGCAAATGTTCAAGGTATAAATATCAACTATGGTACTATCAACATGAGCGGAGGCGAGGTAATTGCCTCAACCGAACTGACCACCGGTACTTTGGGCAATAATGCGTATGGTATGTTTATCAACAACACATCCGCCAATCCGATTACCATAAGCGAAAATACAAAGTATACGGTTAAGGCAGGCACAGGTGCGTATGGCATCTGTGAGTCCAAAGCAGGCGATACCTTTAATCTGACCGGCGGTACATTCGATGTAACAGCCAACTCAGGTTCAGCCTACGGCATCTATCTTGCCAATGCTTCTACCATAAATGCAAACAACCTGACATTTAATGTTGAAGCCAAAACAGCTGACAAAGCCTACGGTATTTATGCATCGGGCACCAATGCCAAAGCTATCATCGAAAACTCTACATACAATGTAACAGCCAAGACATCTATAGCTTATGGTTTCTACTCAGGTGCATCTGCCGACATCCAATTCAAGAGCGGCACTGTCAAAGCTACTTCCTATGGTGAAAATGCAGCAGGTGTGCATTTGGAGTCTGCCGGTAAGGCTACGGTCAAAGACGGTACCTTCACAGTCACATCAAATGGCAATGGTGCGTATGGCGTGGAAGTGGCAACCAACGCAGGTGCAGCTAAAGCAGATATTGAAGGCGGCACCTTCACCATTACTACCGGTACTCACGCTACAACCGACTATTGGAATATAGAAGGAGTGCGTATCTGGGGATCAAGTCCGAATGCCGTTGTCAATATCTCAGGCGGCTCGTTCACTGTTACCAACAAGAGTCATACGACCTCTGCTATCGCTATTCGCACTTATTCAGGAACAGTCAATATCTCAGGTAACCCGATAGTTAATGCCGCCACTCATGCCATCTATGCGGCAGCCAACCAATATGTTTCTAATCATACGGCATATTTCAACATCTCCGGCGGTACATTCATTAGTGGTAGCACATGTATTTATGCACAGCAATTCACGAAAGAAAGCAATGTCAACAAAGCCGATGTAACCATTACCGGCGGTAAGTTCAAATCAGGTAGCCCAACCATCGCTGTCGTAACTAACACCAATAATCTAAAACTTCAAGGCGGCTACTACTCACACAACACCAACCTTGAAAACTATTGCGTCGCACCTAAGCATTGCGTTCCAATGACCGCTGCCGAAATAGCTGCGGTTGGCTCCGACTATAAATACAAAGTGGTTGACGCCTACACCCTCACATGGACAACCGATGGCGATGCTCTTACAGGCACTTACACCCAGGGCATAACAGCTGTAGGAGCCGCTATTACCGCTCCTGCTACTCCAACCAAGACCGGCTACACCTTCGCCGCTTGGACACCTGCCGTAGTCGCTACCATGCCTGCCGCTAACACTACCTACACTGCTACATGGACGGCTAACACAAATACGGCTTATACCGTTAAGCACTATCAGCAGAACATCGCCGACGACGAATACACGCTCTTTGAAACAGAAAATCTCACAGGCACGACCGATGCTTCTGTAACTCCGGCAGTCAAGACCTACACCGGCTTCACTGCTCCCGCAACACAGACGGTAACTATCCTGCCTGACGGCACACGTGTTGTAGAATATCGCTATACTCGCAACAAGTACACCCTCACATGGAACCTTAGCGGCGGTACGGTAACTACAGCAGGTACAGGTGCCGCCAAAGATGCTACCGGCACACCGTCTATAGACATTAAGTACGGTGCTACCATCACCGTTCCTAAAGTCGCCCGCGACGGCTACCAATTCGACGGCTGGGATGCTACTCCGGCTGCCACCATGCCTGCCGAAGCTCAGACCTACACCGCCGGGTGGACCATCTATGTGGCATCAGTCAAGATTGGCTCTACCACAACCTATCACACCACACTCGCCGATGCGTTCGAAAAAGCTAAAACAGGCAACAACGCAGAGATAACCATGCTGCAAGATGTTGAAGGACTGACAACACAACTTCAGTATAATCCTACTACTGCATATAAGTGTACTTTAGACCTTCACAACCATAAGGTCGAAGGAACTATCTATAGCCTGCTATATATTGACAAGAACAAGTCAACCTTTACCATTACCGATAAGTCAGCCGAGAAAGAAGGACAGATCGGCTCTGTATATACAGGTACGGCTGTAGATAATGCCACCAGATATGGTGTTTATGTAAATGCCGGAAATTTAGTACTCGAAGAAGGTACAATATACTTCGAGAACCGGCGTCCGCGAACCGACGGTACAAGTCTTGGTGCTGTCGCTGTAGGTGTGAATAGAGCTGTCGGCTACACCTTCACGATGAACGGTGGTGCGGTCGAAGCCAAGGGTAACTATCGTGCATACGGCGTTTACTCTAACGGCACAACCAAGATTAATGGCGGTACGGTAAAGGCTACTGTTCCTGCCGGAACTAATCATGGCATCGCTTATGGTGTGGCAGCATTTGCGAATACCACAACGATTTATGACGGTGCTACCATTACGGTAGAGGCTCCTACTGCTGCTTATGGTGTGGCATCATTATCAAGTACCAATAGTAGAACCGGCGCGGCATACAAGTCAACCCTCACGGTTGAAGGCGGTACTATCAATGTAACTACTACAACCGGCAAAAATGCCTATGGTGCATACACTATCCCTGCAACAAGAACGATAACCAAAACTGAGACAGACTATACACCGGGCGAGTATGGAACTGAGTCAACACTGAATATTCATGGCGGTACATTCAATGTTACTTCGCATACGAGTGGTGCCTACGGAGTTTATGCAGGCCTCGGTGCATTCTATACCAAGACTACCCCGAACGAAGTCAAGACGCTCTATCAATCAACCGCAGAAATCACAGGTGGTAAATTCAACGTCAAGACCGCCGAAACGACCGGTACAAGCACTGCTGTGGGAGTACGCTCATTTGGTCAGACTATCATATCGGGTGGCACCTTTGATATCAAAGCCAACACCAGTACTGCTTACGGCGTGCATGTGTATAAAGGGAAAACAACCATTAATGGTAATCCTTCATTCACTGTTCGCGCTAATGCTACTGTCTATGGCGCTTCTGCCGGTGAGACTCCTTCTGAAACAACAGGTATGCCTTACGACGGCGAGTTGGAAATCAATGGCGGCACATTCGATGTAGCAACTACTTCGAAGGCTTCTGCCGACAATAATTCGGTTTACGGAGTGAGAGCTTATGCTAATAAACGCCAAATAACGAGTACCAACTCCGGCTACTATATAGGTAACTATGCCTCTGCCGGTACGGTGACTGTCAATGGCGGAGAATTCGTTGTTGATGGAAATAGTGCGATCGCCGGAATTATATGCAGCGGAACTGTTACTCAAGCCGCAGCAACGATATCAGGCACCGCTTGCCCTGCCGCTTCTGCTACTGCCAAGATGACCGTCAACGGCGGTAAGTTCAAAGTGACAGGTACAAGCTCTGTATTTGCTACGAATAATGCTGCTACAACTGCCAACTTCAAACTGCAAGGCGGCTGGTTCAATATCAAAGACAACACTTCTTACTTGCAGAAATACGTAGCACCCACCAATAAAACTTCCGAATACTACGTCTTCGACCTGCCCGCTTCCGAAGCGCCATATAAATACGAAGTTGCCAAAGGCTATGAGATAATCTTCAAAGATGGCGACAACAATACGCTCGTCAACACCGACGCACCACATACAGGCAATATCTGGAAGGAAGGCACAACACCGACTTACAACGGCACAACGCCTACCAAAACACAAACACAAGCCGAGAGCTACACCTTCAACGACACTTGGAGCCCCGCTATCGTGGCTGTCAGCCAAAATGCCGAATACACCGCACAGTTCAACACCACGCTGCGTTCACTCGGCACATGGCTCGACATCGTCGACTGGACTGCCGACGCCAACGGTAAGGTGACCGGCTGCCAACTCAACATGAACGGCTACTCGTCGCCCACCTCGAAGTCGAACTGGGTACTGCTCTGCGACGGACACGAATACAACAAAGAATTACGCAACACCGACCGCACCCTCGACCTGAGCTTCAGCGCCCTCAACCCGGGTGATGAGTTCGTCATCGAAGCACGCAACAACGACAAATCTGCTACCGAGAGCTACCATCTCTACAAAGTGCCTATCGTGGTCAACAAAGATGCTAACGTATCTACACTGCCCACCGACAAAGCCAACACCGTCGTCGTTCGCCAAGGCACACTCACCATCGACAACAACGTGAGCATCGACACCGTCAGCGTGGCACCGGGGGCTAAACTCAAGATAGCCAAAGACAAGAAACTGACCATCGGCGGACGACTCACGCTGCGCACGCGCACTCAGAAGGACATAGACTACCGCGCACCCGAGCTTATCAACAACGGCACACTCGCCTTCAACGATGGTGCTAAGTTCTACTACTCGCGTATCGTGGCGGATAAGCAACACCTCTACCCCATCGGCTTCCCGTTCGATGTCGACCTGACGAAGGTCACACTCACCAACGGCATCACCATCGCTCGAGGCACCGACTTTGCCTTACAATACTACGACGGCGAGTCACGCGCTGCCAACGGTGTGGGTGGCAACTGGAAACTCTACAGCAAAGACGCTGGCAACACCATGAATGCCAAACAAGGCTACCTGCTGCTCTCCACCTCGGCGTTCTACCGCGAGTACCTCTTCCCCATGACCTACGATGCTAATGCCGCCGCCACCGTCGGCGTCACTGCCCACCCAAGTGCATCGGCTGCCAACGAGGGATGGAACGTCGTCGTCTCGCCCTTCACCACGACAAGCGACATAACGGCACCGTTCCCCTCGCAGACGCTTAAGATCTCGAAGCTCTACGAAGACAACGTCAACTACTACCAAGACGTGGCTCGCGACCTCGAACCCGCAGTGCCCTTCTACCTGCAGGTAGAGAATTCGGGTAACCTCTCGTTCGCCGCCACCTCGTCGAATATAGTACGTCGCCGCGCGCATGCCTACACCTCCTCTTCGAACGACGTCGACTACTCCGACAACTCCATCGAAGAACAGTGGCTCCGACTCAGATTCGCACAACCGATGGCACCCGCAGAACCGACAAGTCTAACCTCTAACAGCGCCAGCGGTCTAACCTCTAATAGCGAAAGCGGTCTGTCGAAAGACGTAACCAATATCTTCTTGCACCCGACACGTTTCTCGGCTGACTACGAGACCGAACTCGACGTCGTCAAACTCACGACTTCGGGCAGCAAGCCGCTCGTCTACACCTCGCTCAGCTGCGGCGACCTCGCCTTCGCTGCCGTGCCCGACGACATGGCTCAGGCAGGACTGCCTGTCACCGTCAACGCTGCTCAAGAGGGCATCTACCTCTTCTCGCTCGAACCAACCGAATACATGAGCCGACTCGACCACGTCTACCTCTACGACGCCGAGCAAGACCTGCTCGTCGACCTGTTGGAAGATGACTACATAGCTCAGACCGAACAAGGCGTCACACGCGACCGCTTCATACTGCGCACCGTCTTCCGCCAACCCGGCATCGCCACCAACCTCGAGAACCTCAATGGTGGATTGTCTAATGGTGAAAATGGTGACGCTGGCGCTAATGGTGGATTGCAGAATGGTGACGCTGGCGCTAATGGTGAAAATGGAGGATTGCTTAATGGAGGCGCTGATGCTCAGCCACGCAAGGTTTACCACGACGGATACATCTACATCATCCTCCCCAACGGCACCGTCTACGACACCAACGGAAAACGGGTGGAAATGTTTTGATTTCTGAATGATGAGATTTCTGAATGGTGAAATGATTTAATGTTCTACACACCGCCGGTTGCAAACCGGCGTACCCAACAAAATGATACATGGCGCTACCGCCATGTATCATTTTTCATTTCGGGCTTTCGTCATCCCAGCATTCCGGTATTCCGGCATCTCGAAATCTCGACATCTCGTCATCTCGACATCTCGAAATCTCGGTATCCCGATTTTCCGCCATCCCGAAGCAACACCATTAAGAAATCAGAAATCAAAAATAACCCACACCATTCAGAAATAAGAAATCAGAAATCAAAAATAACAATCACCATTCAAAAATAAGAAATAAAAAATCTGTGTACATTAGCTGCCATCTGCGGTTTAATTTCCATTAGCTGTAACTCTGCAGTGAGACACAGGGAAGGGCAGCGGAATTGCAAAGTCAACATTGAAACACGACATATTTTTAAGAAAAAAATTTGCCAATATAAAAAAAACGAGTAATTTTGCAGCGAAAATGGAGAGTGGGCTTCAAAAAGGCCGACCTTACAAATAGCTAAATGCACAACTACCAAACTAACATTCAGCCACTAAGCTTCATTCGTCACGGGAAGCATGCCGAGAGTCATGATGGCTTCGCCATCATGACAATGGGTATTTATACCCCCCCCCATCACACTCATAATCAACCACTTAAAAACATTAAGCAAACTTCTCACGTCGAGTTACGATAGTAATTCGGCGCTTTCGTCGTGTCCATATACATCAGAATTGATTTCTTAGTTCTAATTACTAAATGGTGATGCTATGATTACTGATACCGACATGAAAAGAAAACCACAGATTAAGCAGACGAAGCAGATTGACTCAGATTTCCCACTTGTCTCTGTTGACAACACACAGCAGAAAGAAAAAAAAACACAGATTAAGCAGATGAAGTTGATTGACTCAGATTTCTCTCTTGTCTCTGTTGACAACACAGCATAAAGAAAAGAAAACCACAGATTAAGCAGACGAAGCAGATTGACTCAGCTTTCTCACTTTCCTCTGTTGACAACACAGTAGAAAGAAAAGAAAACCACAGATTAAGCAGACGAAGCAGATTGACTCAGATTTCCCACTTGTCTCTGTTGACAACACACAGCAGAAAACAAATCCGTTCTATTAGCTTAATTCATAGACAAAAAAGATTGATGACCAATTGATGATAATTGATGACCACCAAAAGAGATTGACGACCATTGATGACTAAAAGAAATCAGTCCAATTAGCGCAATTCGTAGACAAAAAAGATTGATGACCAATTGATGACCAAAAGAAAAAGATATTGACATTAGTGAAACAGCGGCAGTTGGCGGCGCCTCCTTCTCATATTCACAGGCTCGTCTTCAAAAGCGTTTGAAGCACTCGGAGGCGCTGCCCTTCGCCGCTAAAAAGCGATTATAATAAAAACGCACATTAGGAGCAGATGCATTAATGCTCTTATAGGCAACATCGAAGCTGACAAACTGTTCAGCTGAAAACGCTCTTTGACATATTGGATTACCGTTTTTTTTCACGAATTGAAGAATTTTATTGTTCCTTCTTGTGTGTTTCGGAAAAAAAATGTACTTTTGCAGCAATTATTATAATTACAATAATTACATGGACAATAATTGCAAAAACCCCTTTGTTATAGGGAGATACTTGTCGCCAGACTACTTCTGTGACCGCGAACAAGAGACTGCTTTTCTCGAAAAACAAATCATCAATGGGCGGAATGTGACTCTAATTGCAGACCGTCGTATTGGCAAATCGGGATTAATCAGCCATGTCTTTGCGCAACCTGAGATACAAAAGCAGTTTTATACTATATCGGTTGACCTGTACGCCACCGGCAGTTTGGCTGAAATGGTATATACATTCAGTAATGAGGTCTATCGGTGCGTAGAACGGCAGTCAAAATCATGGAAAGACAAGTTCTTTCAGATTATATCCTCACTGCGTGTAGGTTTCAAGTTGGACGCACTCACAGGCTCCCCGGCTTTCGACATCGGTTTAGGCGATATTGCCGCTCCGGAAATGACGTTAGAGCAAGTATTCGCTTTCTTAGAGGCGGCGGACAGACCTTGTGTGGTGGCTTTCGATGAGTTCCAACAAGTGACCAGGTATCCCGAAAAGAATATAGAAGCCTTGCTGCGCACATACATACAGCGATGCACAAAAACGCAGTTCATCTTTTCAGGAAGCAGAAAACACCTTATGACGCAAATGTTTCTCTCTCCCTCCAAACCGTTTTACCAAAGCACGATTAATATGGGGCTTGACCCTATTCCCTGCGAAATATATGTTGATTTTGCCAAACGGATGTTCATCCTCGGCAAAAAAACTATCGAAGATGAAGCTGTCAGGCAAGTATATGAGCTGTGTAGAGGTATAACATGGTATATGCAGATGCTTCTTAACGAGATGTTTACAATCACTAATCCCGGAGACCATTGCAAGACCGGTTCCATTGATGAGGCATTACGTAATGTTGTACAAGTACAGGAGCCTTTTTATCGAGAGATTCTGGCAGCATTGCCGACCAAACAAAAAAGTTTGTTATTTGCCATAGTAAAGGAAAATGGGGTAGAAAACATCACATCCGGAGCATTCGTTCAAAAGTACAAATTAGTTTCTGCAAGTAGCGTTCAGGCTGCATTGAAAGGACTGTATGGAAAAGATATAGTGATTGAGAACAACGGCAAATGGTACGTGTATGATATATTTTTTGCACAATATCTGTCAGGCAAATAAAAGACAGAAATAAACAAATACCTATCTGCTCTGTAGCGGTAATCCAATATGTGGTACAAGACCACGGCGGGTTACCGCTTTTTGTGTGCTGACACGATAAGACACCGCTAAGTGTTGAGATCTCGGACTCAGACGCAGTGCAAACAGGTTCAGGCACCGGGTACGCCAATTTGCAATTGGCGGCTCACCACCGCTACCCACGACACGTAGAGACGAGGCTGCGACTCGTCTCATGACAACTCGGCAACCGCCGGCTACAAACCGGCGCCCCAAATGAACCGCGAGTAGGGTACTCACGCTCCCGGTGAGCACACCATGACCACGCAAGCACCGGGTACGCCAATTTGCTATTGGCGGCACATCACCCGCACCCGCCGGCACGTAGAGACGAGGCTGCGACTCGTCTCATGTCAACCCGGTACACCCATTAACCACGACAAGGCACACCACCTATAATAGACCAACAAACACAAACTTAAAACCATGACCAACCTGCTTTACATAACATGGGACGTCTCGCCTTTCATCTACGAAGGTGAGCATTTCGCTATCGGTTGGTATGGGACATTGTGGACGCTCGGATTGATAGGTATGTTGGTTACGCTGCTCGTGACTTTCAAGCATGACGGAGTGCCATCTCAATACGCTCTCATTACATTCATGGTGTCGTTAGTGTGCGTCATCTTCTTTGGTCACATGTTTCAAGGCCTGTTCTATGAATGGTACTACACCGCTGATGAACCGGTGCATTTTTTAGGGACTGAATGGCACTATCGCAACCATTATTTCGAGCATCCGTGGAAATTCTTTGACTTTGCACACGGAGGTTTTGCAAGTCATGGATGTGTGGCAGGAGTACTGATTGCAGGATGGATATGCGCTCAAATATTTAAGTGCGACATGTGGTACGCAACAGACAGAAGCATGATGGGGTTGTTCTGGGTAGCGGTAGCAGTTAGAATAGGCAACTTGATTAATAATGAGATTTGCGGCATTGAAACAACCCTTCCATGGGGTTTCTACTTTGGTGAAGAAACAGTACCTCGTCATCCTTCGCAGATATACGAACTCTTGAGTTATCTGCTGGCGATGAGTATCGCATGGTGGCTGTTTCTCAAAAGAGACGGCGGACAATATAAAGGTTTACTATCCGCAGTAATTATGACGATAGTCTTGCTGCTGCGCATCATGATTGAGTTTGTTAAAATGCCGCAAATGGAGATAGAGCAAGATTGGATTTTGATGATGGGACAGTGGCTCTCCATTCCTTTTGCTGTCTATGCTATCTGGCTGCTTTTCCGCTCGTTGGAACAAGGCAAACAAGCAAATGTCACCTTATCTGTCCAACCGACACGGGCAGAAAGAAGACGAATGAAGAAATGAAAAAAAGCAGAAAAGAAGTTTTGTGCGTTGTTCTGTTGACAGTGTTGATTGCAGAATGCGTAGCGACACTTATTGAGACAACAACACTCGTCAGTTATGAGAATTGGTTTACTGCCGGCGAGATTTTCGCATGGATAACCGCTAACCGTTTCGAGACAAATGACATAGCAGATTATTGCTTGCGGTATGTATGGCCGTATTGGATAGTTTGTTCTTTGATATATTTGGGGATAGGTGTATTAGTGTGGTGGCTGACGGTTGTAAAAAATACTCTTCTCGCACGCTATACTGCAATCGGAATTATCGTTTTCTTGGCTGTACCTTTTGCGCTTCCGGGCGTTACTAATTCTCTGGCAAACGAGATAGCCTGTGTGGCACGGCAGATACGGAACATCGAAAAGCATCAAAACGATAATGATAGTTTCCGATACAACTCCGTCCGACAAGAACCGGCAGTGGACAAAGAGATATATGTGTTATCCCTTGGCGAATCGGTGCGCTATAAAAACCTCTCGCTGAATGGTACATACAACAGAGAAACAACGCCTCTGTTGGGAAAGCAGACAGACCTTGTGTTGTATTCGGACTATTACGCCAATGCCACGCTGACGCAACACGCCTTGCCAATGTTGCTCACGGACGCACAGACCGATGATTTTGAGCAACACTTCGGCAAAAAGACGATTGCAGCGGCGTTCTCGGAAACAGGGTTCAAGACTGCTTTGGTCAGTCATCGGGCACAACTGATGAATAACGGCTATCATGACTATCTGGCGAAGAACTTTGATACAGTGGTTTTTGTAAAACATGACAGTCTCATAGCACCGGCATTATCCAACTTGGCGAAAAAGAATGATAAACTGTTTGTGGTAACGCATTATTTGGGCAACCACATGTTTTATACCAACCGGACAGAAGATTGCCTTGTATGGCGACCGGACTATAACGCAGACCCGAAAACCAAAAGCGACAGCCTCTTCCTCAATGCTTATGATAACTCATTGCGTTATACGGACAGACTGTTGAACAAAGAAATAGAAACATTAAAACAGACACATCGGGTCGCAGCATGGCTGTTTGTAAGCGACCACGGCGAATATATAAGCCCGAAAGTCAGCGGACACGGGCACACCTACCACCCCACCAAAGAGGAGTACCACGTCCCCCTGATGGTCTGGTATAGCGATGAATATAAAGAGGCGCACCCTGAAAAGGTGGTAAACCTCATCATACATAAAGACGAACCGGTCTGTGCCGACCATGTGTTTTGGTCTGTACTCGACATGGCGAATATACGGATAGACAGCACCTTGCAACAAGAAGGTTTGTCTGTCTTTGAAGAAGAAGTGAAATATAAAGGAAGAACATTACTTCTGCCTGACGGAAAAACGATAATGGAATTATGAATCGATGGGATTGGTTAGGTTTGTTTGATATCTATATGATGATATTCTGGTGCGTGACTTATATTGAATGTATCCGCATTGGAATAAAAGAAAAAACATACTGCATGCCATTATTGGCACTGTGTATGAATTTCTGTTGGGAGGCATTAAGTTTGGTTGATTATTGTTTATGTGGGGGAGAGAACGCATCAACGTATGTATTGTACGGGACGTGGACAATTTTGGATATAGGAATCGTTGTTACCTACATAGTATTTGGAAAACAAGAGTTTAATAGAAAAATTAAAAGGATGTCGTTAGGGCGGAAAATAGATACGGGGAAGGTATTTGCGCTATATTCGTTAGGGGTGTTCCTTTCTGTATTAGCAATTATACTAACGATGTATCATACAATGGATAATTGGAAAATGTATTTTGTATTCCCAAATAATGTAATAATGAGTCTTCTTTTCATTGTGATGTATTACATTAGAGGAGGGAAACGCGGGCAGAGTTTGTCTATTGCAATTGCGAAATGTATCGGCACGTTATGTGCTACCATGACAATGATATTTGCCGGACAATTATTTGGAATTTTATTAGGAGGAGTATGCCTGCTGCTTGATATAGCTTATATCGTTATATTAGCACAACATCCCAAATACTGCCCGACGGCAGAAGCGTCTTGACGCTGGATTGAAAAATATAGGGTCCCCGGTGTAAATGGTTACATTTGCAGCGGGGGAAGCGTAGCACAAAACGTAGCACCATACAAGCGCAGAGCGCGCAGTCGTGCAAGAATTAGTGCAAGCGCACCAAATGGTCAAATAAATGGTACTTTGTACTTGGTCACTTGGTACTTAAATGTGGTCTTTGACATATTGATATTACCGCAACAAATAGTTGCAAGACTCTTAATCTCGTCCAAAATATTATAAACACAGCGATTTTTGGACGAATATACAACACAACTCCGTCCAAAAACACAACAAAAACATTGTTTTTGGACGATAATACTTGTTTATTCCAAATATAATGTGTAATTTTGCAGCCGGTAGGAGAGAATACGCCACCTCTTACTAATTTAACAAGGAGGGGTGTATATTAGGATAAAACTACGAATAGTATAATATTGATGAAATATGAACAGATTATTTGGACGAGATAAAGAACGGCATCAATTAGACGAATTGCTGCATAGCCATCAGCCCGAGTTCATAGCTGTTTATGGCAGGAGGCGGGTAGGTAAGACTTTTCTTATCAAAGAGCATTTGCGCGGAAGTATTACTTTTTATGCATCCGGAGTGATAGACAAAGACTCTGCAACACAGAAAAATGCCTTCAGACAAGCTTTAGAAGAGTGTGGGGCGCCAACTCCAAGAGGCAATAGTTGGATGGACTTATTCTTATCACTCAAATTGTGGCTAAAATTAAGAATAGAGGACGATTCGCCTTGTGTTATTTTCTTAGATGAAGTGCCGTGTTTTGATACGCCTCACTCCGATTTTATTGCAGCACTCGATCATTTCTGGAACACATGGGCCTCAGACTATGACAATATGAAACTCATAGTCTGCGGAAGTGCTACTTCGTGGATTATCAACAATCTTATTAATAGCCATGGAGGTCTACATAATCGTCTGACCGCCACAATACATCTGCGTCCATTTACACTCGGTGAAACCGAAAACTATCTGAAACAGAGAGGTGTTTCATGGAATAGAGATAGCGTTTTGCAGTTGTATATGGTGATGGGAGGGGTTCCTTTCTATTTAAGTCATGTAATGTCTAAAGAATCTCTTCCGCAAGCACTTGACAGACTTTATTTTCAGAATGATGCACCACTATCAAACGAGTATGACCGACTCATGGCTTCACTTTTCCGCTCACCGGAGCCCTATTATAAGATAGTAGAAGTGCTTTCACAGCACCAACAAGGGATTACAAGAGATGATATATCCACGCTAACAGGGTTAGGCACGGGAGGTAATCTTACGCGGATGCTAACCGATTTGGAAAATAGCGACTTTATCCGTTCGTTTTATACACGAGGGCGAGGAAAGAAAATTAGAGTAAATGCTTGTCTTTATCAGCTAACCGATATGTTTACTCTCTTTCATCTGCATTTTCATCAGAAAGGTATCAATGATAAGTATTTTTGGCAAAACAACATCAATACTCCACAAATCAACACATGGCAAGGATTGGCATTCGAGAAAGTGGTGATGCTCCATATAGAGCAAATAAAAGAAGTTTTGGGTATTAATCGTATTGGGGTTAATTACTACGCATGGCGAAGCAAAACAACCACTCCGCGTTCGCAGATCGACCTTATACTCGACCGTGCTGACAGGTTGGTGAACCTCTGCGAGATCAAATACGCACAAGACCAATATCTGTTAAGCAAAGACGAGATGCAACGTCTGCGACTGCGCCGACAGAATTTCCTCATCGAAACCGGCAGCAAGCAAGGAGTATTGCTCACGATGATAACGCCTTACGGACTCATCGAAAACGAGCAGTATTACGACATACAAGCCCAACTGACAATGGACGACTTGTTTAAATAGAGTATCCTCAAATAGATTCAAATAGATTATCCTCCAATAAAGGTATATCTTCAACCAAACGAAGCGGTAATATCAATATGGTGTTACCGCTTTGTGTGTGTGCATATAAGCGTATCCTGCAAGGAGAAATTTACATTGTTAAAGTTCCGGAAACAGCATGTTTATTAAAAATGCAGTTACACGACACATCTAAAACAAGGCATTATACAAACTGAATATAAATACATAACAAACAGAAAGAATATGAGTAAGATTTCAACATGGAGCAGTAAGACCCTTTCCTTCATATCGACAGGGTTGCTCATAGTAGTTTTTACGACCATCGGTATGTCCTTCCGTCCCGTCTATGACGAGAGCGAGGAGGAAGAAATAGTCATGTCCGGCCCGAGACGGGCACACTGGGATAATAGTTCCACTTCATGTACAGGTGCTGTTACTCATAAATATAACAGTACGGTAGATAAGGCCAACACTAATGTACAAACGAGAGGGAATGGATACGTTACTATTTCGACATCAGAAACGGCAAATGTGACGGCTCCTTCTAGTGGTAATCCTCGAACAGTTACTTCTTCTGCTGCAACATCGGGAAGCACAGCTACTATTTCTTGGAATAGCGGGTTGGCAACAGAGACGAATGCGAGTTCTCCTACTTATACATCTGAACAGATTACGGTTGCTCACAAAAAAACGTTCACAATTAGCGCCACACCTATTAGTGATGACTATTACTTCGCAGGTTGGGGAACGACTACATCTGAATCGAGTATAGATAACTACGATAATCCGCGTGAGATTGTTTCCGACATGAAAATAACGGGATATACATCAGGCAGTAAGGGCAATCCCGACTATTCGTCGACTGCATATTCGGAAACATATTATGCCTTTTTCAAACTTCGTGTTCCCGCGAATATAACCCTCAAGGTGCCAACCAACGGAACAATTACGTACTCATATGAATCCTATCCGGCCACGACGCTTACGTCAGAGAAGGTCGTCACAACGAAATATGATCTTGCACTAGTAGCAACTCCTGATGCAGGGTATGTGTTTTTTGGATGGTATACGATGGAAGGTTCGACTGAGAACTTCATTTCTACGTCAGAAAATTACACGCGTGCTTATCCTGATGATATAACAATCTATGCAAAATTCATTCCTTCCAATCAGGCTATCTTCAATGTGAAAGGTACAGAGCAGTACTATTATGACTTAGGTCGGGCTTGTTCAGAAGCGGCTTCCTCTTCGTCTAAAATTGTGTACCCAATAGCGGACGGAACAGTTCCTGCCGGTAATTATACGATTCCTGCCGGAGTGACGTTGCTTGTGCCATATAATAGTGCTAATAATACGCAGACAAAACCGGCATTAGTAACAGCAGAATCGGCATTGACAATCTATAGAAAACTCACATTGCTTGATGGAGCAAATATAACTGTCAATGGAAATATCTGCGTTGGTGGACAACAAACATGTATGGGTGGAGGTAAACCTTCCGGCTATGTTACAGGTGCTTGTGGTGTGATAGATATGTCATTAGGAGGTCATATCGAACTTAATAATAATTCTTACTTTTACGCGTGGGGTTTTGTGAAAGGCCAAGATATGGATCAGGGAAACAATACCGTAGGTGTGGGTACAATTACTGCAAATAATGGTGCCAAAGTTTACGAGAATTTCGCTGTTGGAGACTGGCGGGGAGGAAATGCATGTCTGAATATACAAGGATCTAATTTCTTCCCGTTCCAAA
>CAMHKW010000004.1 GCA_946185835.1 uncultured Bacteroidales bacterium | reverse complement strand
TCGGGATATCGGGATGTCGGGATGTCGGGATGTCGGGATATCGGGATATCGGGATGTCGGGATATCGGGATTTCGAACTTTCAGAAAGGCTCTCATTCGTCGTCGTCATCGAAGTCGTCGAAGAGAGGGTTGTAGTCGTCCGAGAAGAAAGTCTCGATGTCGCGTCGGTCTTTCTTCGTAGGTCTGCCCGTTCCGCGGTCGCGTCCTTGCTTGCCGGCCAATCGTGCGAGTTCGAGCAGCTCGAGCTGGTCAGCGGTGGTCAGGTCTTCGAGATATTCGGGCACAAGCTTAGCACTCAGGCGGTTCGCCGAGAGCCGTAACACCCGATATGTATACGTTATCGGATTTTTTCGCACACTAAACACATCGCCGCACTGCAAGGTACGTGAGGGTTTGAGTTGCACACCGTTCATCGTAACACGCCCGTTCTTGCAGGCATCGGCAGCGATAGAGCGGGTTTTATAGATACGCATGGCGTAAAGGAACTTATCTACTCTCTCTTCCATAGCGAATTGGGAATTATAGGTTTCACAGGTCTGTCATTCAACAAGGCGGTTGTCGATCATCCGACTCACGTACTGTTGTATATATGCCTTCAGGTACGTGAGCATCGGTTCTGTCTCGGTGCTGTCGACGTTATCGACGATATTCCGCTCTAAGCACGGGTCGGCTTGTATGTCATACACCGCCACCGTATGCTGTCCGTCGAACTGCAGCAGGTAGCGGTCGGAGATAATCTGATAGTAGGGGTTGTTGTAGTTTACCACCAACGGCGTATGTTTCGTCTCCGTCACAGCATCTTGTCCGAAAGCGATATACGACTTAGGATAGCGCAGATAAGTGAGTACGGAGGGCATGATGTCGACCTGGCTGACCGGCTGTAGTGTCTCGCCCACGAGGCTGTCGGCCGGGCAATAGAAGATAATCGGCACTTCGTATAGTCCTTTGGCGTTGGTATATTCGGCTCGTGAGAGCTGGTTGGTATGGTCGGCGGTGATGACGAACAAGGTGTTGTTGAACCATGGCTGCTGACGTGCCGTCATGAAGAAACGCCGCAGGGCATAGTCGCTATAGCCGATACACTGATGCAGAGGCTGAGTACCTTCAGGGAATACACCCTCATAACGTTTCGGCACTCGGAACGGGTGATGCGAGGAGGCGGTGAACACAGCAGTGCAGAACGGCTCGGGTAGCTCAGACATCGAGCGCGCATAGTACTGCAAAAACTCCTCGTCCCATATAGCCCAGGTGCCGTCGAAGTCGCGGTCGGCATCGCAGCCGGGGAAGGCGCGGTACTCGTCCATGCCGCAATAGCTCTCGAAGCCGACGGAGTGAGCATACGCCTGAAAACCCATCGAGCCGTTAGGGGCACCATGATAGAATGCTGTAGCATAACCCAAGGGGCGCAGACACGACGCTAACGACGCCACCGCGTTAGTAGAATACGGAGTGAGCACATAAGGCTCAATGAGCATCGGTATCGAAGACAAGACCGAAGGCATGGCGTCGATAGACTTACGACCCGTAGCATAGCTGTAGCGGCACGAGAAGGCGTTGGCAATCAAAGAGTCGAGGAATGGGGTATAGCCCGAATAAGAGCCGTCGGATTGACGGTTGTAATAGCCCACGAACTCCTTGCTGAAGCTCTCGAGGATGATGACGACGACATTGAGTTGGCGCATCGTGCCGGTGGTGTCGGCAGTATGCACAGGCGAGTATACGGTCTCGAGCTGTTGGTCGGAGAAATAATGCGGGTTGGTATAAGCCGGAGTCTCGAGCGACATCATGAGGGTGAAAGGTGTGTTGAGCACCACTGCCGTCTCTTGCGGACGGTCGACATACTGCATGGCGTTGCTGATGGTCAGCGGTCGGGTATAACGTCCGAAGCCACCACGTATGCCAATCACTATGAAATATACCGACACGCACATCACCGCCACGCCGACAGCGTAATAAGCTATGCGTCCGGAGAGTGCCGAAGGCAACGCAGGCAGCTCCACTCGCTTGCGAGTAAGCAGCACCAACAGCGCCGCCACCATAATAAAAAACAGCGTGACGTACCAATACTGCACCACTGACTCGAAGAAGATATGAGCGAGGTTGCCGTCGTTTTCAAACTCACGGAAGAAGGTGCATGTCGTGCGGCGGTCAGTGAAGCGGAAATAGACGGTGTCAATAGTGTTGATTAGTAGAGCTACGAGGTTAGGTATCCAAAAGGCGAAACGCGCCACATGTTGGTAGCGGTCGTTGGCACGCAACTGCAGGGGCAACAGCTCTAAGAGCAGATACAAAGAGTTGAGATAGAGCAGTGCCGTCAGGTCGAAACGCAGACCTGCACGACACAAGTCGAACATTCGCGAGGCTGAGATGTCGCCCAAGAAGTCGGCGTTGACATAGCAGAAGAACAGGCGCGAGAGGGTGAATACCAGCATTGCGAGGCAGAAGTTGCATGCTGCCACTACCAATGGGCTATAGGCGACCACACGCCACGCCCGGCTCTTGTCTGACAACGCTACCATACGCTATCGTTTGTTATAGAGGTTCATCGTCCGCTCGATACCTTGCAGACAAAAAGAAGTGATGATGTCGTCAGTCGTGAGCAGGCGCTCGGAGAGCGTCTGCTGCTCCTCGGCACTCATGTCGCTTAGCACGAAGTCGACTTGTGCTCCGCGGCTGAAGTCGTTGCCGATGCCGAAGCGCAGACGCGAGTAGTTAGGCGTCAGCAGACACGACTCGATGTTCTTCAGTCCGTTATGCCCGCCGTCGGACCCTTTCATCCGCAGCCGCAACGTGCCGAACGGCAAGTTCAAGTCGTCGACCACCACCAGCAGGTTCTCGACCGGTATGTTTTCTTTCTGCAGCCAATAGCGCACTGCCATACCGCTCAGATTCATAAATGTCGAAGGCTTGAGTAAGACCACTTCGGCGTTCTTGACCCTGAATTTAGAAGTGAAGCCATATCGTCCGTCAGCGAACACGGCGTTGTGCGATGCCGCATAGTGGTCGACAACGCGGAAACCTATGTTATGACGAGTGTTCTGATACTCGTCGCCTATATTACCCAAACCGGCTATAAGATATTTCATTATTGTGTGCGGTTAAAGATTTTCGGGATGTCGAGATGTCGAGATGTCGGGATATCGGAATATCGGGATACCGCAATACCGGAATACCGGAATACCGGTAGACTTCGTGAACATCGTGACATCGGTTTTATTTTAAAGCAGAAAAGAGCGAAAGGCATTGGCGCCTCTCACTCTTTTTGCCTTTGCTAAAATCGTTGCAGTGCTCGCATTAAGCTTCTGCGGCAGCAGCGGCGCTTGCACGTGTAGCCTTCACTTGCACTACCACCTGCTCTTTTACGTTTACCAACTCGAGGTTGTCGTAGTGCAGGTCTGCCACTTGCAGTTTCTTACCTAATCCGAGAGGAGTAACGTCGATGACGAGTCTGTCGGGGAAGTTGGTGTAGATACCTTTCACTTTGAGTTTGCGTTTCTCGAGCGAGAGCTTACCACCGGCTTTCACACCTTCGGCATGTCCTTCGAGTTGAACAGGTATCTCAACAACGACGGGCTTGGTCTCGCTAACCTCAAGGAAGTCGATATGCAGCACGTCCTCGGTGATGGGGTGGAACTGCAACTCTTTGATTACGGCATTGTAAGTCTTGCCACCGATAGTAAGAACGATGATAAGAGTGTCGGGGGTGTAGATCATCTTGCGGATGTCGTTCGCGTTCACTGTGAAAGTGATGTTGTTGCCGTTGCCATAGAGGTTGCAAGGAACGAGTTCTTGCTTGCGCAGAGCCTTAGCTGCTTTCTTTCCGTAGTCAGAGCGGAGTTCGCCTTTAAGTTCGAAAGTTTTCATTTGTTTGGTATTGTGTTACTCAATATGGGCAGAATATCTGTGTTGGTGTGGCTGCCCTATCCCATCACACTTGCCGACGATAGCCGGCACCGGCAGTCAGCTCTATTCACATTTCAGCCCTCAGCGGGGTGGCTGAAGGCTGAAGATGTAAGCTGAAAGCCTTAGTTGTCTAACCTGGAATCGAACCAAGATCTTCAGAACCAAAATCTGACGTAATAGCCTTTATACCATTAGACAATAGCTATCTTTCTAAAGCGGGTGCAAAAGTACAGCTTTTTTTCGAACTACGCAAATTTTTTTGCAAAAAAGTTGCGAGCACCCTGAAATAAATGTTTCGGGGTGCTCGCTTTTGCACCTTAGTCTTCTGTTACTATCTCTATGACGGCGGCACGGCTGAGTGTGGCAGTCTCGCCAAGGTTCTTGCCCTTGCCTACGTTGATAGATATCTGTTCAGGCTCGACACCTGCCTCTATCATGAGTTTGCGGATGTACTGCGCACGCAGCAGCGACATACGGCGGTTAGCTGCACGCGAGCCTGTCTGCTGGTCGGCATAACCCGTCACCACATACTGATTAGAGTTCTCGGTATCTTTGTCTATCACGTTAGCTATATAATAGAGGAAGTGCTGACGTTCTTGCTGCGAGAGCACCTTGCGTCCATAGTTGAAGTAGAAGGTAGCGGGACCCGACACGTCGCAGTCGCCACCGCCTACACGTACCACTCTCTCTTTCTCAACATATACGGTGTCGGTCACTGCCTCGCCGTTATCCTGACGACGACGCAGGTTGTCTTCGAGTTCGCGCACACGCTTCGAGAGTTCTTTGTTCTCGTCAGCCAAGTAGATATTCGACGACTCGAGAGCTGCATACTCTTGCGGGTCGATAGTAGGCTTCTGCTTTGCAGGACGGTTCCAATCAGCTTTGTTGAAATGATAGGTAGCACCTACGCTCAGTACAAGGAAACCGGCATATCTGCCGCCAGAGCCATCCATCTTGCCATGGGTGATATCGCCGCGAAGGTCGATGTTCATGTGCCAGTTGTTTGTCAGGCGGAAGTCGTTGAACAAACCGGCACCCAACACGAAGTCGTTACCGAAATGTCCGAACATAATACCCGAGTGCAGATAAGGGATAGCGCTATACACGCGGTCGCGCTTATAGCCGCCGAACTGATTCGACCAGTTCCACATCACGTCGAAATGCAGATGGTTGGTCTGATACCATTGGTCGCTCAGAGCGATGTTACGGATAGCCCATCCGGCATAGCCCACACGCAGTCCCCAGCAGGGGTCGATCCACTTACCGAAATATGCCTCTACGTCGGGAGTGAAGTTAGCCTCGGCTTTGAACTTAAACAAACCGGACGAGTTCCACAGGCCACCTACATTGACACCCACAAACCAGTTGTCGGCAAAACGATTGGTCAGATACGGACCATACTTCGTATTCGCTTCCTCTACTTCTTCGCTTTGTTGTGCCATGGCGAAAAGAGGAACTAACGAAAGAAATAAAATAAGTAATTTCTTGCTTTTCATACTATAAGAATTTAGAGTTGTTATTTTGCTATTACAAGGTAATACGATTTCTTTCCTTTTTGGAAGAGCAGATACTTGCCGTTGAGCAGACATTCGGCATTGATTGTCGCTTGCGGGTCGGTCAGTTTGTTTTTGTTGAGCGAGAATCCGTTAGCCGTTATCATCTTGCGTGCTTCGCCTTTCGACGGGAAGATGGTAGTCTTCTCTGCCAACAGTTCGAGCACGGGTATGCCTTTCTCTATTTCGTCGCGACTGACCTCATACTGCTCCACTCCTTCAAACACCTGCAAGAACATGTCCTCAGGCAGACGTTGCAGCGAGTCGGCTGTCGACTGCGAAAACAGGATGTTGGTAGCCTCGAGCGCTGCCTCGTAGTCTTCTCGCGAGTGTACCATCACCGTAACCTCCTCTGCCAGACGTTTTTGCAGCAGTCTCAGATGCGGGGCTTCGCGGTGCTCAGCTATCAGAGCGTCGATCTCGTCTTTGGTCAATGAGGTGAAGATCTTAATATAACGTTCTGCATCCTGGTCGCTTACGTTCAGCCAGAACTGATAGAACTTATATGGTGAGGTATATCTGCGGTCGAGCCAGATATTACCCGACTCGGTCTTGCCGAACTTGCCGCCATCGGCTTTGGTTATCAGTGGGCAGGTGAGTGCGAAAGCCTCGTTACCATTCATCTTACGCATCAGTTCGATGCCGGTGGTGATATTGCCCCATTGGTCCGACCCGCCCATCTGCAACTTGCAGTTGCGGTGCTCGTTGAGCCATACGAAGTCGTATCCCTGAAGCAGCTGATAGGTGAACTCTGTAAACGACATACCCTGCGAATACTCGCCGTTGAAGCGTTTCTTAACCGAGTCTTTTGCCATCATGTAGTTGACGGTGATGAGCTTACCCACTTCGCGCGAGAAGTCAAGGAACGTAAAGTCGCGCATCCAGTCGTAGTTGTTGACCAGTTCTGCTGCATTGGGTGCGTCGGAGTGGAAGTCGAGAAACTTCTCGAGTTGCCGACGTATGCATTCCTGGTTATGGCGCAAAGTCTCTTCGGTAAGCAGGTTGCGCTCAGCCGACTTGCCGCTCGGGTCGCCTATCATACCGGTAGCACCGCCTATCAATGCTATGGGCTTATGACCACAGCGCTGCAGATGACGCAGCATCATTATTCCACACAAATGACCGATATGCAGAGAGTCGGCTGTGGGGTCGATACCCACATATCCGGTGGTCTGCTCTTTGAGAAGCTGCTCTTCTGTGCCGGGCATTATGTCCTGAAGCATACCTCTCCAACGAAGTTCTTCTACAAAATTATTCATCTATTTGCCTTGAGCCGCAATATAACTGTTTATATTACAAGCTCTTTCTAATGTTAAATGTTTTATCATCGGCACGATGGCTTACGCCGCCGACACTGGTTTGAGTAAAAAATAGTATCCGAATATACTATAACGCGGCAAAGTTACAAATAATTTTCGTACAAATAAAATTTTTTGTAAATTATTCGTTTTTATTTGCACAATTAAAAAAGATGTTGTACTTTTGCACCCGCAAATGAGAAACAACTGCTCAATGGTGTAATGGTAGCACTACAGATTCTGGTTCTGTCTGTCTGGGTTCGAGTCCTGGTTGAGCAACACAAAAGGCGCATCAAACGATGCGCCTTGTTTATTCACAATAGTCTTGCGATAGTATTACTCTGTCTTCAGTTGCCGCTGAAGCGACTCACGGCTTTCGCTACTCCTTATATATTTGACCAATATCTTCTTTTTGTCTGCCTTGACAACCCAAGCAGAGTTTCCTTGCGTCATGGTTTCCGATATTTGTGCTATCGTCGTTGCGCCCATATATTCCACCATCGCATTTAAGAACCGACTATACGTCATCTGAGTGCCGCAATAATGCTGCGCGAACGCCTCAAATTGTTCTTTACCGATTTTGCCCCTCACGTAGTCCTCTCGCATTCTTGAGGCTTTCATGCTGCCTATCGTCCCGTCTAAGAACATCAGCGAGTCGGTCTGGTTGAGCACTACTAATGTCTGCCAGAACAAGCACGACATCATCGAAGGATAACTGCGAGAACTCAGTTCAGCTGCAATATCTGAAAAATCTGATAACGCAACTGACATATTCATCTCTACTTGCCTCACAACACCACCCGCGTCTTCCGATATAGCAACTTTTAATTGTCGACCTTTTGTGTAATAAGTTACTGAACCTTCGTCTGATTCTAACTTAAAGCCCTTTGACGACAACACACTATCTGTCTTCAATTTTGAAGCGCCATAACAATCATCACCAACTGATAACAATGTATTCTGAGCATAACTACTACTTATGCCCAAAAGAAATAAGATAAAGCACAAAGGCTTAGTGATTTTTTTCATAATCTATGTATTTCATTAAGTTAACAATAGAAAAGCATCTAATAATGAGTTATTACAATTACCTTTTTATGACTTACCAACGACCGTCATACGTAGCATTAAATGGTAAGATATTGCCCAAATGCCACACTAATATTTCAGATAGCTGCGGCATTTGTCGATATTGAACAAGGCATCGTGGTATTGCCAGTTGCAGATGGTGTCGCCGACGGCACGATAATGGTCAACAGCACACTGATAATATTGCATCGCCTTACGTTTGTTGCCTCCTGCCACACGTGGAGCATAAAAACAGATATTGGCATTGACCATCAGCGCTGCCACTGCGTTAGGGTCGGCTTCGAGTGCCCGCTTGGCATAACGGAAGATACGAACGCCATGCGTGAGTACTGCCGACTCGTCGAGTTTGAGGGCATACGACTCAGCTGCCGACAGGTAAGCCCAGTAGTCGGCCTCCGAGAGCAACCCGCGGCTGCTCTCTAAATGCGACAGGAAACGGTCGAGACAATACTTGCCCGAGTCGGGCTTGAGAAACTGCACGGCATAAGCCGTATAGCCGTATTCGAGTTCGAGCAAGGCGCGTTTGTCGGCATCCGACGACTCCGCAAAACGGCACTCTGCCAACACCTCACCCCACGAGTCCATCTGCTCTTCAAGGAAGTCGGCATACAGCACGCAACGGTCAGGCAGCGCATATAAAGACGCTGATGCTGCCATTAGCAGCATCAGCCATAAAACTCGTATCGGTCGCAGCAGAGACATTAGGTTGCCTTTGTTATTTCTTACCTTTCTCAAACAGCAGTGTCTGTGTCGGTTGGTCGCACACCTCCGATGGTCCGTAGTATTGTATCGGTCCGGGGTAGATATACGAGGTATTGGCGTCAGCCCATGCAGCGCGGTGCTCTTTGAAGTAGTTAAACGGCTTGCCGTTGAGGTCGACGAGAGCCTTTTGTATCACGGGTTTGAGTTTGCCGTTGCGCTGTTCCATGTTCATCATCATGGTGATAGGCACACCACCCGCCTGCCATTCGGCTGCCGGTGCTGTCAGGTTGTTGACCAATGCCATATAACCGGTCTTGCCTGCTGCGATAAGATGTGTGGCGGTGATACCAAGCGAATAGCAGTAGTCGGCATCGAAGTTAGAAGGTATGGCGCAACGTCCTTCGTAACCGAAGAAGTGGTTGAGGGCTGAGAACTTACCTTTGTACTTGCCCTCGCCCTTGAGCTGTGCAAGTTTCTTGGCTACCATCTCGATGAGCAGCTTCTCGGTCTCTATTTGCGAAACCATAACGTTGCCGTGGGGGTCACGGTCGAGAGTGAGCTGCATGGCGATACCCTTGGGCAGGTCGCGATAGACCTGACGGCTCTCAGCCGACAGCATACCTTTCACATACTGACGCTTCTCGTCGTTGGTGTCGAGCGACGAGAACTCATCGTTGTTGGCGAGTATGTCGTTAAGCTCGCGTATGAGTTTCTTCATTGCGGGGATGAACTCTATCAGTCCCTCGGGTATGAGCACCGTACCGAAGTTAAGCCCTGCTTCAGCACGAGCGACGATGACGCTGACAATCTGGTCGACGATGTCGTTGAGGGTGTAGTTGCATGCCTCCACCTCTTCTGAGATAAGGCAGATGTTAGGCTGACTTTGCAATGCGCACTCTAATGCTATATGCGAAGCCGAACGACCCATCAGACGGATGAAATGCCAGTATTTCTTAGCCGAGTTGGCATCACGCTGTATGTTACCGATAAGCTCTGAGTAGGTCTTGCAAGCGGTGTCGAAGCCGAAGCTGGTCTCTATCTGCTCGTTCTTGAGGTCACCGTCGATGGTCTTGGGGCAGCCGATGACCTGTATGCCGGCGTTCTTTTGCAGATAATACTCAGCCAACACACATGCGTTGGTGTTACTGTCGTCGCCACCGATGATGACGATAGCCTTGATACCGAGTTCGCGGCATATCTCTATACCCTTGTCGAACTGCCACGGCTCTTCGAGTTTGGTACGACCCGAACCGATGATGTCGAAACCGCCGGTGTTGCGGTATTCGTTGATGATATCCTCGGTAAGCAGAGTATACTTATGCTCTATCAGACCGCTCGGTCCACCAAGGAAACCATAGAGTTTGTTTTCGGGGTTGAGTTTCTTGAGTCCGTCGAACAAGCCGCAGATAACGTTATGACCGCCGGGGGCTTGACCGCCGGAGAGGATAACACCTACGTTCATCGCAGGGAGTTGCTTTGCCTCACCCGGCACCATAGTGATAATGGGCATGCCATAAGTATTAGGGAACAGCTTCTGAATTTCTTGTTGGTCGGCAACCGACTCTGTCTTAGCGCCTTCTTTGAGGCTTACATAACCATTGAGAGCTACCGGCATCTTGGGCTGATAACTCGAACGGGCAATTTGAAGAGGACTTTTAAGCATAATTCTTATAATGTTTATTGTTTTATTTTTCTATTGACTTAATGTTCTAATGATTTAATGATGCAATGATGTCATTTGCGGGGGTAGGTATTCAAACGTGCCGGATTAGCCAATTTGAATCAACCCTGCAAAATTACGTTTTTTTTCTCAAACGGCAAAATTTTGCAGAAAAGAAATAAAGTGTTACCTTTGCAACATGAAACTTTGTATAGCAGAGAAGCCCTCTGTAGGTCTCGACATAGCCCGCGTGCTTGGCGCCGACAGGCGGCACGACGGTTTTATGGAAGGTAACGGCTACTGTGTGAGCTGGACCTTCGGTCATCTTTGTGCCTTATACGAGCCGCAGGAATACACCGACGCATGGAAGCGCTGGGACTTGTCTCTTTTACCGATGGTGCCCGAGAGTTTTAAAATCAAAGTCACCAACGACGCAGGCATCATCAAGCAGTTTAATATCCTCAGCGACCTCATTTCTAAAGCCGACGAGGTCATCAACTGCGGTGATGCCGGTCAAGAGGGCGAACTCATACAGCGCTGGGTGTACCAGAAAGCCCGTTGCCATGTGCCCGTCAAACGGCTTTGGATCTCGTCGCTTACCGACGAGGCTATCCGTGAAGGCTTCGCCTCGCTCAAAGACCAAAGCGAATACCAGTTGCTCTACGAGGCGGGGTTGATGCGCGCTATCGGCGACTGGCTGCTTGGCATGAACGCCACCCGAGCCTACTCGATACGCTATCCGCATCGCGATGCCGTCAGCAACCGCAACCAAGTGCTGTCGATAGGCAGGGTGCAGACACCTACCCTCGCACTTATCGTGCGTCGCGACCAAGAGATACAACGCTTCCGTCCGACGACATACTGGGAGCTGAAAACCGTATACCGCGACACCTTGTTTTCGATGCTCGCCGACGAAGACGACCGCAAGATAACCGACAAGCAGGAAGCCGAGCGGCTGCTCGCCTCGGTCAGCGACAAAGAGTTTGAGATAGTGTCGGTAGAGAAAAAGAAAGCCACCGAGTTCGCCCCGCGCCTGTTCGACCTCACGTCGCTACAGGTAGAGTGCAACAAACGCTACAACCTCAGCGCCGAGCAGACGCTGCAAATCATACAGTCGCTATACGAGAAACATGTGACCACCTACCCGCGCGTCGACACCACCTTCCTGCCTGACGACCTCTATGCCACCGTCCCCAAGACGCTGCAAGGCATCGAGCATTACTTCCCGCAGATCGGACGGCTGCGCGAGCTGATGCGCCGACAACAGCAAGCCACCGGCAAGCCGCAGAAACTGCCGAAGTCGAAACGCGTGTTCGACTCGAAGAAAGTAACCGACCACCACGCCATCATCCCTACCGGTCAGGCACCCGACAACCTCACCGACCTCGAACGCAAGGTCTACGACATGGTGGCTCTGCGCTTCATCGCCGCCTTCTACCACGACTGCCACGTGGCTAACACCGTGGTCGTGGGAAAGGCAGGCGACATACAATTCAAGACCTCAGGACGCGAGATCCTGGACCTCGGATGGAGAGAGGTGTTCGCAAAAACGAAAGAAGAGGATAAGGCTAAGACAGAGGATAAGGCTAAGACAGAGGATAAGGCTGAGGACAACAGCGATGCCGAACGCGAGCAGGAGGAAGAAAAGACACTGCCGACCTTCAAGAAAGGTGAGAGGGGTGCACATCAGCCACAGCTGCAAGAGAAACAGACCACTCCTCCCAAGCCTTATACCGAAGCCACTCTGCTGCGCGCCATGGAGACAGCCGGCAAGCTCATCGACGACGAAGAGCTGCGCGACGCACTCAAAGAGAACGGCATCGGACGCCCTTCGACCAGAGCCGCCATCATAGAGAAGCTGTTTCAGCGCAAGTACATAGTCAAAGAACGCAAGGCTCTGCATGCCACACCTTTAGGCGTAGAGCTGATACATACCGTACATAGCCCGCTGCTAAAGTCGGCTGAGCTGACAGGCGTATGGGAGAAGAAACTCCGGCAAATCGAACGCGGCGAGTACCCGAGCCGGCAGTTCTTGGACGAGCTGAAAGCACTGACTGGGGAAGTCGTTGAGCAGGTCAGAACCGACAAGGCAGGCTACTGCTGCCCCGTATGCCGACGCGGCATTATCATCAGAGGTAACAACGCCTACGGCTGCTCACGCTGGCGCGAAGGCTGCACCTACCGCGAACCATTCAGCGTTAAATAGACCGCTGCGCTGTGAGAAAATAGACCGATGCGCTGTGAGAAAATAGACTAAACAAACCGCCGTCGACTAATATCCGTATCCATAGCCGTATGTTCGCCTGTTTTCCGCAAAGCGGCACCCAAATTAGGGTTTTAGAGGAAAAATGATGTCATATAGTTCTCGCTGTTCATCATCCATACCCAACTTCACTTTCAACCATTCACCTTTCAACCTTTCAGCCTCACCTGCTCACCACCAACTTCTGCGAGTACGTTTGTTGGCGGATGATATATACGCCTTGCGGCAGGTTAAGGCTAAAGAGGTCAACCTGCTCTGCCACCGGCACTCCGCTGATAGTATAGACATCTACCTTCTCGGCGTAGTTGATGGTAGTGGTAGAGCTCAACTGCTCTACGTCAGAGGGTGTATAACCTATCTTACGGTCCATCCACGCTATACGCTTGCGCACATAGTCCTTAAGAAAAGCGACCTCACCTTGATACGAGCCCGCATGTCTGGGGTTCATGTGCACATCCTGCGAGAGGATAGGCCAACGCTTGAAGTTAAGCTCTTGCGAGCGTTGCAGCTCGTCAGCTATGCTGTCAATCAGAGAGCACACCTGCTCTTCTGTTATACCGTTATGTCGCGCCTCCGACCACAGCCTGAGCAGTGAGCCGGCGGTGGCAGGGTCTTGCTTGATGATACGACTGACGAAAGGAGCATGAGTGCCGGCACTCACATACACATAGTCGCTCTTCTGACAGGTGGGATACTGTCGGTAGTCGTTGTCGAAAGCGATGTCGAAGTCCCACTCCGGACCGGTATAGAGCATGTCCTCACCGCGACGCTTATACATGTGGCAACTCCAATAGGTGTCGGTGTTACCGGTGAGCTCACCTATAAGGAAATGGCGGAGCCACGAGTCCTCGTCTAACCTACTCCGCCAACCGTTCTGAGGGTCGGTATAGTCGTTGCTCATCACCCGCGCCTCCATCTGGTTGAAGAACGATTGTATATAGCTCTTCTGCACTGCGGTGATAGAGTCCTCATCGGGCGACTTGATAGTTACGCCTATATGCTGACGAGCCGAGTAGAACCGAGCCTGCTCGGGCTCACGGTCGGCATAGCCGTCTATCTCTATGAAATAGCCGCCGGTGAGCGCCACACCACTGTTGTCTTGCGGAGTCATCTCGTCTATATCCACTCTGTGCTCACGCACATCGAGCTGGTCGGCAAGCTGATAACAGCCTTTATACTCCCCGTTAAGAAGCACATCGACAGGCTGACAATAAGGAGTATAGTCCATACCTAAACGGCGCGAGTAATCGAAAGCAACGAGGTTGCGCATGAGAGTCTTGTCGCCATAGTTATTGATGAGCACCCATTTCTTGGCTTTGGCGGGAGCTGTGAGCACATTCTGTTTCTTATTGAACTTCAGACGATAAGGTTTCTTGGGGAAATCCATCGAGGCGTTGCCGCGCAGACGAACGGCTCCCTCGGCTTGGAGCAGTTGTTGTCCGTCCTCAGAGATGATGGTGATGAAAGCGTTGATGTCGTGCACCTTGTCGTAAGGCTCTTGCATGTCCTCGGTCTTGATACTGACGGTAGGTAGGTTGGTGAGCTGATAGAGCTGCTTATCGCTCCCGCTGCCGGCGTAGCCGTAGAACTCCAGCTCCGCCACGTTACAGCGCGCGTCCGACGGTCCCACATATCGCACATAACGGAAAGAGCGCGACACGGTTATGTCAGCGTAAGTCATCGCCCCTATCTTGCCCGGCTCGGTGATGATGAACAGAGGTAAGGCGTCAGAGAAATCGGCATTGTTAGCACCCTCAAACACCCCCAAGACCATACGGTTAGGTCCGAGACCGTCGTTACGCGCAGCCCACCCCACACGGGTGATGACATGCGGGGTGGTGAGGTCCAGACCGCACCATGTGTAAGAGCGCTCCCACGACGCGAAGCAAGTCTCCATATCGCCATCGAAAGCCATCTCACGAGTGTTAACCGTGCGCGACTGGGCATAAGTGGTGTAGTCAACCGATGTCTCAGTGCCTATAACCTTACCGCTGAGAAGCTGCTCCGCCATGAGCGACAACGAGAGACACAGCATCAATGTTGTGTAGCTCAGTGCCCTTAGTATATGTCTGTCTCGCATCATCGTTTTTGCTTTCCTTGATCTTCTTACAGATCTTCTTGCTAAAGCTCTTCTGACTGCAGCTCTTCCGGCTGCAAAGGGAGTGTGAGAAAATAGACTAAACAAACCGCCGTAGACTAATATCCGTATCCATAGCCATAGCCGTATGTTCGGCGTTGCTGTTTCACGCCGTTGAGCACACATGCCATCTTCGTGAAGCGCTTGGTGCGGTAATACTCGTTTATCGCCTCGGTCATCTCGAGCGGAGTGCGGTGTTCACGGCATACGAACATAGTGAGGTCGACAATGCGGTTCAAGACGAAGGTGTCGCTCACCACTGCTACCGGAGCGGAGTCGACGATGACATAGTCGAACTGCTCGCGCAGCTTCTCTATCAGCTCGTCAAGACGGTCGGAGGTGAGCAGCTCTGCCGGGTTAGGCGGTACTATGCCGGCAGGTATCACCGACACGTTGTCGACACGGTCGAGGCTATACATCATATCCTGTAGTTGTAGGTCTTCGCCTGCAAGATACTGCGTTAGGCATCCGCGTTCTGCGAGTCCGAGATAAGAGGCGAACATAGGTCGGCGTATGTCGAGTCCGACAAGCACTACCCTCCTGCCCATGCCGGCGATAGAAAGAGCGGTGTTGATGGCAACAAACGTCTTACCCTCGCCTTGTATGTTCGACGTGACGAGTATGACCTTACCTCTTTTGTCTCGTGGGTCGAGCATGAACATCAGGTTGGTTCGCAGCATACGGAACATCTCAGCTACCACTGATTTGTCGGACATCCTGACTACCGGTGCTTCTTTGCTTTGTGCTATCTGCCCGAGTATGGGCGTCTGTATCCGCTGTGCGAACTGTTGCTCCGAGGCTATGGTATTGTTGAAGATATCGTAGAGATAGAAGTACGCCACTGGCAGTGCCAAGCCGAGAATGAAAGCTATGAGTAGCAAGAGACGTATGCGCGGTGCCACTGCCATCGACGAGCGTGCAGGCTTGTCGATGACCTTAGCCGGCATAGCGACAGTAGCCAAGGCAAGTGCCGTCTCCTCACGTTTCTCGAACAGATACAGATACAGCCTCTCTTTGATTTGCTGCTGACGTTTGATCTCGACAAACTGACGTTGCTTAGTGGGGACCTGACGTATCAGGTTTTGGAATTGTCGGTCGTGTGCCAGCAAGTCACGTTGCGAGACCTCGAGTCCGGCACGTATGTTAGCAATGCTCTCGAGTATCGACTGCCTCATTGCAGCCAGCTGCATGTCGGTTTGTGCGAGCATGGGGTTGTCAGCCGTTGCCGTCTGTGCGATACGCATTCGCTCGAGCATGACAGCGTTATATTCGGTTGCCAAGGTCTGCAACGACGCATCTTCTATTCCCAAGCTGACAGGGATGAGTGCTTGGCTGTTGCTCTTGTCTTGCAAGTACTCTTGCAGATAGCCGACGAGGTTGAGTTGGGTCTCTATCTTAGCCAAGCGGTTTTGGTAGTCGCTTTGTGCTTCGAGGGCGAGTTCTATCTCTTTGTTGATATCCGAGAGTTGGTTGCGTTGCATGTACTGCTCAACGGCGTGCTCAACGGTATCGAGTTCAAGAGTGATGATACGCAGTCGGTCTTCGATGAAGTCGGCGGTGTTGGTGGTGATGATATTCTTATCAGCCACCGAGTTGAGGTTATATAAGTCGATAAGCTTCGACATCAGGTCGATAGTACGTTTGGGCGAGTCGTTGACGGCATTGAGGCGTATCATATTCGACTCTTTCTTAACCTGTGCTATACGTATCTGTGCCTTGGCTATGTCGACAGCTACCGACATCGGGTTGGTTACGATACGCATCTTGTCGCCGGGTTTGAGCGGCTTATTCTCGACAAAAGTCAGCGTTCCCACACATGTCTCTATCGGGTCAACCAAAGAGGCAACGGCATGTGTACTCTTGCGGTGCTGAAACCAGCTGCCTTGCTCTACTTTGATTTTATAAACGTTTTCGGTGCGACGTATCTCTATGTGTATGTTTCTCCGCATGGTGTCGAGATAGTGGTATGGATAGCGCACTGCCACATCAGGTACGGGGTAGCACGGCATCCAGCGCATGCCCTCTTTCTTGCGGTAGGTGCTCTGCAGGTCGAGCGCACGTATCGACTGCTCGAACAGGTTACGCGAACTCAGTATCTCCAACTCGTCGATGACATCTTTCGACACACCTAAGCCTATGAGCGAGATCATCTCTTCTTGCATCGAACTCATCTCCGGTCCGTGTTGTAACATCAGCGTAGAGGTGACCTGAAACTGCTTTGTAGTAGACATCATATACAGTATAACAAGTACAAAGCATACAGCCAGCGAGATGGCAAACAGATGCCAGTTGGCAAGACAACGGTATATGAATTCGCGCAGGTTAAAAGTGTTTTGCGCCTGAGTATACTTATTTTGTTCCATTGCGTACTATTTTTTAGTAAGTGTCACTACTGTCACTATCACCGTTGCCATGCTGGCGAGTGTCGACAATGCCGAGAAGTAGATCGGCAGGTTCTGTGATGCGACGGCACGAGCGTGGTTAGGTTCTACATATACCACGTCGTTTTGTTGAAGATAGTAATATGGTGAGAGAAACACCTCCGACGAGTTGAGATTCAGTCGCGTGAGTTCGAGTTTGCCATCTTTCTCTCGCGCCACCAGCACGTTCTCACGCTTACCGTAAGGTGTCATGTCGCCCGCCATAGCTAAGGCGTCGAAGATAGTGACACGCTCGTTGACGACAGCATACTGTCCGGGACGAGCCACCTCACCGCATACCGTCACGCGGAAGCTGATGAGCTGAATGGTGACAACCGGATTGCTCACGTATGCCGACAGTTTCTGCGTCAGCTCGTCTTTTAACTGGCTGACGGTAAGCCCCACTACATGCAACTTGCCTAAGACAGGGAAGTCGATGTCGCCGTTGACATCGACTTTATAGTGTTGCAGCGAATACTGGGTATTGAGTTTGTTCGACCCGAGGTTGCCATACGACACCAGCGGCAGGTTGAACACCACCACCGACGCAGCGTCGAGAGCATTGACAGAGATGGTCATGGCATCGCCGATCAGAATGTGAGCCTCACCATAAGACTTGAACGACTGGTTTATCAGCTGTGCCGTCTCACTGTTCACGTCGCGCACATACGACAGCCGCTTCTGAGTGGTGCACGACGACAAGAGACTCAGCACAAGAGCTATAGTAAGGATGATTTTAGAGTTTTCCATGTGGTATTATTACTGTGTGTTATTTAAGGTTCTTATTTGTTGCGGAGTTAACGTGTGACGAGCACTCTGAAGTATTCGTGTTCGCCGGTGGTATAGCTGACCGCCATTATATATAGTCCTGCTTGTGCCGGCACTACGATGTCGGCAGCGCCGCTATTATGGTTAGCAACAGAATAGAGAGCACCGGCCGGGGTGTAGAAGCTTACCTTAGCTGCCTCTCTGAGACGCGCTACCACCTTCTGCGACGTTCCCACTATGGTGGGGAACTCCGTCACCTGCTTCTTGCTATTAGGCGTCATCGGGCATGAGAGCAGCACCACACCATCGTCGCGTGTAAGCTCTACGCTATATGTAGCGTTTTGGTCGAGTTTCGAGTCGCTCAGATATAAGTACGGCTGCGTCTGCCCCTCGAGTTTCTCACCGTTGCGATACCACTGATAGGCGTTGAAGCTATACCCGCCGTTGTTGGCGGCATTGCGCAGGGCTATGGCATCGTCCCATTTCTGAACCATGATGGTGTCGGCATAGTGAACCACGAGGGTCACGGTCTTGACGATGTCGCCTGAGATATCGTCATAGAAAGTGAAGGTGAGGGGGTAGTAGTCGGGGCGCATGGGCTGCGGCAAAACCACTTCTATCTCGCCCTCGGTCTGTGTCAGCGGCATGACGGGCAAGTCGACTTTCACCTTAGACTCTATCTGCGGCTTAGCCGACTCTAAAGAATAGATCTCGGTTCGTCCGGAGCTGAAGGTGAAGGGTATGAATGTCGACGGTTCGTTGGCGCAAGCGTGCCACTCAGCCGACATGTCGACCGTCAGGCGGTCGTGCACGAATACGTTATGTATCACTAAACTGTCGCAACCGGCTTTAGAGAGGAACTGTCCGTAGTAGGTGCCGGTGGTGGTGACGGTGGTATCACGCTTGCCGGTGTTGAACACATATACGCCGTCGTTCATGATGGTGGTATCTATCACGAAGCGTACACTGTCGATCATCAGTAGGTCGAGCACTATGATGCTGTCGCATCCTATCGACGAGAGTATGGTATCGCGGTATACTCCTGTCTTGTCGTACGACACGGTCTTGTCGCCATCGAAGCCATGGTATGTCCTCTCGTATGGCACCCCCGTGCAGCTCAGTCCCGGCACCGGTATCTCTACCGGTCCGGTATAAGGCATGTCGACGTTAAACACTACCGAGTCTTCGCAGGTCTGATATACGGCATGCAGCACCACTCTATATGTCGCTGCCTCGCCCGGGTAGACCTTATCTACGGGGTTGGCTACATACGAGGTAGTGCCATCGCCGAAGTCCCACCATACGTAGTCGGGCATCTCGGCGGTGCGCTCGGTCTTACCCGACACTTGGTTCTCTTGCTCTATATAGCACGAGCTGCTGAAGCGCAGTTTGTTTTGGCAGTCCTCGCGTATGAGTTGCACCTTACCTTCAGCCTTCGGGAAACGTGCCATCGATGAGGCATAGAGGGTGAAGTAGCACACGGTATCGGTGGGGAACATACAGTCGACGGCATAGGTGAGCGTGTCGGTGACCGACACGGTAAGCTCGCGGTTGCGCCCTACTATCAGACTCTCGTCCCAGAAGAAACGCGAGTTGAGTTGCACAGTGTTATAGTCGGAGGCTTTGTACCAGCGGTATTCGAAGCCTTCAGGTGCTCGGAAGGTGGGGTTGACTTCTCCGCACGACATACCTTCGAGTTCGCCTTTCGAGCATTTGAGCACGAAATAGGCATATCCGAAGTGCGCCGTCTGAGCGCAGTCGTAGGTCGAGAGTTGCACTATCACGTCTTGCCCGTGGTATTCTTTGAGGTTGACACCCACCTGCGTCCAGTCTTTCCAATATACGGTGTTCGACTCGCGCTCTCCGCTGCCGTCGTTGGCGTTTGGTACTTTGATGGCGGCATGTGCAAGGCGGTGCCATCCTTCACTCTCGAGTTCCTTTTGTGACTTGAACTTAAGGTCGTTAGCCGTGAAGTCAGCCGTCACACAGCGTGAGTTCTTGAGTGGCTGATGCTTGCTGTTGAGTATCTTCATCTCGAAGCGGGGCTGTATCTCGTCGCTATGTCCTTCTCCCTCTTCAATGACCACAGCATAGAGCAGCATCACCATGGGGTTGACCATGGTGTCGACATGGAATTGGAACTCCAGTCGTTCAGCCTCATGTCCATTACACCAGTTGCCCAGTCGTACTGAGGCTATCTCACCTTCGGGTACGGTGCGCAGCATCTTGCCGTTAGCATCGCGCGTACGGGGGTCATACTCTTCGATATCCTCGTGTATGGTATGTCGTGAGGTGGCAGCCGACGAGCCGTCGTTGACCATTGATTTGCTAAAAGTCACATTAGAGGTAGTACTGCCGAAACCGCTGTTCTGACCGGCTATGAAGCAGTTGTCTTCAGAGAGCGAGAGATAGTCTAAGCAGTGGCGGCTGACGATATAAATCAGCTTTTTCTGCATGGCGGGCACGCTGTATAGCGTCTCGCCGGTATTGGTCAGTCCGCATATCTTGCGAACGTAGAAGTCGGTGGAGCCTTCGGCTATCGACGGGATATAGAGGGTGGTATCGCGTACCTGATAGGTGTCCCACCTTTTGGTGATATATCCGTAGGTTCGTACTTCGTATATCTCGTTTGGGTCACCTATCCACTTCACACGCATACCTTCGTTCTCTTCGGTGATAGTAAGACCTGATGGCGAGTCGCACACACCGGTATTCATAATCACTATGTTGTCGACACAGGCACCGGGGGAGGTAGCACCCGACTCACCGCTGCGCCATGTGAAGGCAAGGCGGTATTTCTGTGTGCCGTCGGCAGTGAAACTCACCACTTTGTTGCGCCATGTCGACGAGCTGCGCAGGTAGTTGACCTGACGGAAGTCATCGAGCAGGAAAGCATAGGTCATCACGAAGCCGGGCAGACTGCTCGACGGCGACGACACCACGTTGATAGGCTTATGTACGGGGTTGCCGTAGTCGTCGACATCTTCTTCGGTCTCGGGCACGACACACACATACAAACCGTCGATATCCGACTGCGTATATCCCATCGCCCGCCAGTCGAACGAGAGCAGGTAGTCGCCTGCCACGAGGTCGAGTTCGACAAAGGCGGTGGCACAGCCCGACGATGCCACATAGTAGGCGCTGTCGCCGTTGTTGGCAGAGATATACATAGCCTGCTCACCTCCGTTGTTGGTGGCATTGCCGATATACCATTTGTTGGTCAGCGTCGGTCCTAACAGACCTGCCTGTGTCGTCCACTGCTGGTTGACCGCAGCATTCTCGAAGTCGCACGAGTAGTACGAAATCTGCTGCGCTGCTGCCATTGAGGCAAGCGCGCACAGCGCTATGGATATATATGTTCGTAGCAGTCTCATCTGTTCGTCTGTTTATGTAACAATAGTTTGTTTTATCTCGCGCTCCGATCTCCGTTAATCGTTTTCGCGCTCTGATCTCGTTTTTTTGCCGCCGCGGGGGCGGGTACGCCGGTTTGTAACCGGCACTCAGCTTTAGGCGCTCGGCAATCCGTTCCCGGCTATTGTTTGATAAGCACTTTCTTTACTATCTGCCGTCCGTTCTCGTCGAGATGTAGCACATAGTATCCTTCTTGCAGTGCGGGAACGTCGATAGCTTTGTCGTAGTTTTGCGAGTGCAGCACGTTACCTACCACGTCGGTCCATGTAGCCACTCCGCTGTCGCGACGGCTTACCTGTTGCCCGCCGAAGAGCAGTGTAGGTATATTCTGTACGCCCGACATGTTGACAGGTGTGTAGGGGCATACCGACATACGTTTGCCGTCGGCGGTAGTCACTACCACGCTATATTCGGCGTTCATATCCAAACCATCGCTCACGTAGAGGTAGTAGTTGGTTGCGCCCTCGATGGCAACACCGTTCTTATACCACTGGTAGGTTGAGAATACGAAGCCGCCGTTGTAACGGTCGTTTTGCAAACCGAGTACGTCGTTCCACCGTTGCACGATAGCCGACGAGGCGAAGTTGATGGCAAACGGCAGGTCGAAGACCTGATTGCCGCAACTCTTGTGCTGATAGAACTCGAGCTGAGCGCTATAGCTACCCGGCATGACAGAGCTGAGGTAGTTAACCGATATCGAGGAGAGCGTCTGATCGAAAATCATCATGTCGACGAGCCCTTGCTGATGCGCCTCATCGGAGAAGCGAACGGCGATACTGTCGTACTGACCTGCAAGACTGCGGAAGTCGATGGTAAGCACGCCATCGTCGGCACATATCGAAGGTATCGAGTCGACTTCTACTTGCAGCTTCTCGGTGACGGTAAGGTCGAGGTTGATGATACTGTCGCAACCCCATGTGTTACGTAGCCATATCTCGTAGTTGCCTGTCTTGTTAAACGACTGCATGGCTATTCGGTAGCTGCCGTCGGAGCAGATGGTGTCGACCAGATAGGTCTCGGGACTCTTGGGGTGCACCGTGAGGTCGAGATATATCAAGCTGTCGCAACCGGCTATGTTCTTGTAGGAGTCGACATAAAGTCCGGTCTCGGTGCGGAACTCGCCGGCGAAGTAGATGTTACCGCCCTCGCAGAACTCTTTGGTCAGAGTCTGGTCGAGGGTGACGATGCCGGGTATCATGATGGTGTCTATCACGTAGTCGGAGCACTCCTCGTTGGCGAGGAACGCCGAGAGTTTCACTTCCAGAAGGTCGCCGTTGACATCGCAGTTATATGTCGGGTTGGGCAGCGAGACTACCAATGGGGCGGTGCGAGGATTCTTCAGACTTCTTACCTCCCACAAGTAGCTGTCGCACTGTTCGAGTCTCTGGTGCAGTGTGTCGGTACCGTTGAGGTATATCACGTGGCTGTTGTTGACCAGTCGCACGGTGTTTCGGCAACGCGACGGCTCACGACGGTAGTCCATCTGTGCAAACGGATAGCGCGGATTCAAAGCTGTCGACAGCTGGAAGCAGCAGTCGGGCGACTCTTTGAAGCATACATCGCAAGTGTAACGCTGTGTGTCGCCCTTAGGCACTTCTATAGTCTTCTCGGTCGACACCTTGTCGCCGGATGCGTTATACCAAGCGTATGAGAAGCCGTCGGGTGCTACCACCTCGATGTCGCTCATCTCGCCGCATGCGTCGGTCAGGAGCTTGGCACTTGCACAACTCATCATATAATAGGCATAGCCGAAGTGACCATTCTGACCACAGTCGAGAGTGGTAAGACGAACAGTGATATCCTGACCATGGAACTCAGAAAGGTTAAGTCCGATGGTGGTCCAGTCTTTCCACTTACCTTTTTCATTACCATACTCCCAGTCGTTCCATTCCGATACGTCCTCTTCTTTATAAGTAAACAAGGCTCTACCACAGGTGGGGTCAACCAAGAATCCGTACTCGTCGAGTATCTCGAGTCGGAACTCGTCGGTCCTTTCCGGGTGCTGCGGGTCTTCGAAGACGATGGCATACCTTACCAAGAGTATAGCTTGGTCGGTTGAGTCGACAGTAAAGGTATACGACACACTCTCAGCCTCGGAACCAGCCTTCCAGTTACCCAATCGCACTGTAGCTAAAGCGTCGTCGGGCACCTTGAGCAGTCCCTTGCCATTGGCTCCTACGGTACGTTCGTCGTAAACGCCATGCTCCCAGTTGACGGTATGGCGGCTTTCCATAGCGTCAGTACCAAAGTCTAAATATCCGTACGACTCATAAGGATTGTCATATGTGCCATAGGTGCATACCGTATTCTCACCGTCGAAGTCGATATAGTTGATGCACTGATTATCCCAGCAGAAGAGTCGGAAGTCGCGATAGTAGGCATAAGCACTGGTGTCGGTGCCTATCACGCCGCGTACGCGGAAGTCGTACGAGCTCTCTTTCATCTGGTCGATAGTATACGAGAAGATAGTAGCGTCCTTGGGGTCACGCATCTCACTTGCATTCAGGCCGTTGATAACGCTCCAACGGTTGGCGTTGATATCTTTGAACTCGAGCATGAACTCGTCGAGCACACTACGCCACGAGATGGTCAGTCCGTTGCTGTTTTCAGCACAGTTGAGCTCGACCTTGAAGTCGGTTGGTTTCGGAGCGCGGGCAGAGCATATCTGCAGGTTGTCGATGCAGGCACCAAGCACTTGCGACTCTGCCACTTCTTCGCTTGTATTGCGGTTGACCCACACAAAGGCTAACACGAAGTTAAAGCGCTGGGCTACCTTGTTGTTGACATTGATAGGTATCGACACATTATGCCAACCTGGCTGACCATACAGAGCCTTGCCACCGTTTTTGGATACCGGCTGCATGGCGTTCATAGCCTGCGCGGTGAGCACCATCCCCGACGTCTCGCTGGTGGCGAGTTGCGAGAGGTTCTGCTCGGTATCGAAGAAGACATACAGTTCGGACTTGGCTTGCTCGCCTATACACTTCCAGTCGAACGAGAGTTCGTAGTGCTGTATTGACACGGTGTCGACCAGTATCGGCAGTTTCATCACCTTATACGCCGTCACGGTGTTCGGACGGCTACCGTAAGAAGCAGTCCGCCCATTGTCGGTGGTGATATACAGCGAGTGCTTGTTCTCGCTATGTGTCGCCGTTCCCATTACCCATTGGTCACCGGCAAAAGGCGTACCCGAGTTAAGTACCCAACCCGCAGCGTCGGTCTCGTCCTCGAAACCGCAGAAGTAGGGTATGCTAATCTGCTGTGCTTGCAGACCAAGGCATGCCAGCACAACCGCACAAACCATTAATACACGTCTCTTCATAATTTTTTAAATCCTTAAATTAACGACTAAACCTCATTTTACTAAACCTTATATTCTGTTTTTGGTATCTCTACTTGTTTACCACCTGTACCTCGATGTCTTTGCCGCCGGTCGAGGTGATGGTTATCTCTACGCGTCGGTTCATGGCGCGTCCTTCCTCTGTCTCGTTGTCGGCGATAGGCTCGCTTTCGCCCTTGCCGTCGGTCTCGATACGTGAGCCGTCGATGCCCCTCATGATAAGAGCCTCACGAACAGCCTTCGAACGTCCTTCGGAGAGTCGCTGGTTCGAAGCTTCCGAGCCGACAGCATCGGTATGACCCGTGATGAGCACTTCTACCGTCGGGTTCTCGTCGAGGAACGTATAGAGGAACTCGAGTGCCTGCTCCGACTCTGACAGTATCTGCGTCTTGTTGGTAGCAAAGAACATGTTATGCAGCACTACCTTCATACCCTCTTTGATAGGCGTCATAGTCAGATATACCGTATCCTTGTCGAAGTGTATGGTGTCGTCGGCAGGCGAGTAGCCCGGCATAGTCAGATGTGCTATGTAGTCGCCTTTCTCGAGGTCGGTGACGAACAGACCGTCGTCGGCAGCCTGACCTTCATAGAGTTTGGTCTTACCCATGCCATCGAAGATAGAGATCGATGCCTCAAGAGGCTTTAGCGTCTCGCTGTCGCGAACGAAGCCTGTCATGTAGTACTTTGGCGGCTCCGGCAACTGCTTCAGCCTGAAGATAACGGTATCTTTCAGGTCGCTTTCCAATGTATATGTCACCGTGTCGCTGTCGTAGTAGCCCGAGCGCTTAGCCCATAGCTTATACTCTCCGCGTTTGAACTTCTGCACCACCATACCGCCTCGACTCGTCGTCTTGGTAATCACGCGGTCGCGCTCGGTGCTATATACCATCAGCATGGCAGCCGTCAGAGGTGTGCCGTCGGCATCGCTGACGATACGTGCAGCCATACGCGGCATCGGCTCGGGCGGGAACGGAAGGATCTTAACCTGCTTGCGAGGCAACTCGCAGAACACTGCCACCTTCACGCCTACAAGGAAGGGGTTGACCTTGGCGTTGCGCGAGGGCTCGATAGACAGTATCGGCTGCATCGTCAGGTCGAGCGGGTCCTGAGCGTTGTTGAACGTCACGGGCACTGTCGAGTTCGACGAGATATTACTGCCCGACTGTATATTGAGCACCCCATAGTCGGCAAAGACTCCGATACGGTAGCGCAAGCGGTCGGCAAACGACGCCTGTTTCTTACCACGCACCTGAGGTTTCTTATTCTTGTCGGCTTTCTTTATCCACTCGTCAAGATAGATGCCAAACTCGCCATGTAGACCTACGTTAAGTCCGAAACGCAGAGGACTGTAGGTTATAGGGTCGGACTTGCTGTTGTAAGGCTGATTTTCGACAAGGGCATGCGAGTACATCTGGTCTATCGGACCGATGAACTCGTCGTCAGTAATCTGAGTGGTCAGCATTGCCGAGGTGGCACTCTTGCCGGCTATACTCATACCCACCTTCGGACCGGCAAGGAAATAATAGCGGTCCCACTCACCACCGAACAGCAGCGGTATCTGCAGGTAGCTTGCCGACGTGCGGGTGGTCAGGTCGTTGAAGATATACGTATAAGTCATCGTCGGATACGGACTCATCGGAAACGACTGCGTGAAGCTGCCTGCACCGGCGGCGTTGTCGACAATGCGGTCAAGAGAGTTGAACTGCTCAAACTCGACTCCTGCATTGAACAAGAAATGCTTATACAGCATCTGGTAGCCTACTCCGGCACCACCGCCGAAGCCGCCCACTGTCTTATTGACGAAATTCAGCTGCGTGTCGAACTTCTGGAACAGAGCCGAATAACCGGCAAAGCCCCATACGCCTACATAATGGTGTATGTCGCGTGTCTGGTAACTGATAGCCCTCTTGTTATGTTTTTTTATCTGCTCTATCTGTTTGTTGTACGACTCTTGCTCGTTGCGCTCCTCTTTCTTTGCTTGTGCCTTCTCTTTGCGTTCTTGCTCTCGAGCACGCTGCTTGTCGGCTTGCTCTTTTTCGCGGGCACGCTGTTTGGCTTTCTGTTCGCGTGCCTTCTGCGTCTGCGCACGCTGACGCTCGCGCTGCTTGGCTTTCTGCTCAGCCTGCTTCTGACGCTGACTCTGAGCTGACGTCTTCTTGTCGGCTGCCATCAAGGCAGTATCCGACATCGGGACAACAGAACCGATAGTGAGTAGCATCACTATCATAAACAGATATTTCGACATTACTCGGGAAAGAACCATCAACTTATTTCTCATTTGTATATCGTATTATTTTGTTTCGTTTCACACTGGTTCGTCACATCACATGACACGTTGGCTTCTCAGTCGCCCTGTTATTGTGCATCGCGCAGACGCTGTACCTCGCGGTAGCCTCCTGCACTATGTATCAGCGGTTCATCCTGCTGGCATATCACGCACTTCTTTGGAGATGGCAGCTTGAAGAGCACCGTAAACCTCAAGCCCACCATCAGGTTGTTGATACGTGCCTCCGCTGCTTGGTTCGACAGATACACATGTGTCAGGCTATACGAGATTGGGGTGTTGCCGCCTCCGCTATAGCCGAACACCTCGCCAAGGGCTTTCTTGCCGTTGACTTCGGGATGTATGTCAAGCACGCCATAGTAGGCGAACAGACCTATGCGATACTGAGTGTTAGAACGAGGCACGTCGAAACCCGTCTCATGGGTGAACGACGAGAACGTATAACCTATCTCGCCCCCCAGAGCCACATTGACGCCGAAACGCGTGCGCAAGGCATCGCCTGCTAATGGTGCCGATTTCAAATCGTGGTTCTCCATCTTTTCGAACGTGCCTATCAACTTGTCGTACTGAGCGGTAGTGGTAAGAAACGACCGCACTTGCGTACGACCGTACACATTCAGCTGCACCCTGCCGCCAAGCAGGAAATACATGTTCGACCCTACTTTCGAGCCAAACAGCAAGGGTATGTCGACCGTAAGCAGGTCACTCACGTTCTTGTTATCTTCGTATGTATGCAAAAAATCGAAAGTATCACCATCGGTATCGACGGCACGATAGGTCAGTGTCGACGTGGGGATCTTGCTCATATAGCGGTTGAAGGCAGCCGTCACACCCACATCCATCAAGAACCGACGATACTGCATCTCGTAGCCGAAGCCGATGCCACCCCCACCGCCAAGCCAAGGCTTAGCAAGCTTCTGATTGTCGAACATGGCAGCATACTCAGCCTCCGCCGACAAATAGATATTATTCCTCAGCTGACAAGGTGCTATCATCGCCACTGCCAGCAGGAACACAACGACTATATATCTCCTTAAATGCATACTAATCCTTTTAACTTTACTTCATAAGACTTTGTGCCACACTCGTTTGGCATGGTTGCACAGACTTTCATTAGAGTGGTTGCCCATTCTTTATTAGGCATATAGCAAACCTCTATTTTACGAGTCGAACGACACTCGGTCGAATCAAGTGGGATTAAGCCCATAATATTCAGCCTGCAAAATTACATATTTTATTTCAAATACGCAACATTATGCGCAATATTTATGTTATAAAACACATTTTTGCACTCTTTTGAATTCCCGAGCCGCAGATTACAGGGCTACAGCAAGCGAAGCGGCACATATTTGTCAAAAAAAAGCGAAGCGGCACATATTTGCCGCTTCGCAGAAAAAAAAGTGGTCGCCCGCTGGCGACCACTTTTTCTAATTTCAGACTTCGACATCTCGACATCTCGACATCTCGACATCTCGACATCTCGACATCTCGACATCTCGACATCAGGGTACACTGGACATTGTAACAAATGAAACATTGTCTTGATTGCGGCAATGGTATTGCCGCCTTTGCATCATCCCGTCATCTCGACATCTCGTCATCTCGACATCTCGACATCTCGACATCCCGTCATCCCGACTTCAGGGTACACCGGACATTGTAGCAAATGAAACATTGTCTTGATTGCGGCAATGGTATTGCCGCCTTTGCATCATCTCGGCATCTCGACATCTCGACATCTCGGGATCTCGGGATGCCGAAAATCGCGTAATTCTCGGCATCCCGATTTCCCTAATCTTATTTGACGAGCACACGTCCCACGTAGCTCTCGCCACTGCCGGTGGTGAGGCGTACGCTGTAGATACCTGCGCTCACGAAGCCGTCAGCCTTAGCAGGCAGCGTCTTAGGCTCGGTGCTGTAGACGCACTTGCCTGTGGCGTCGAAGACGTCGAGTCGCATGTCGCGCATCTGACGACTGCTCAGCTCACCGCTTACTGTCACCGTCTCGCCACGGCTGATAACCGAAGGAGTGATGCTCAGCTCGCCGGCTACGAGGTTATCGAGAGCCTCGATAGTAGGCTCGGTCACGGTCAGCGACAGACGGATGATGACAACACATCCGTTTTCGTCGGTGATGGGAGCTTCTATCTCGTATTCGCCCACTGTCAGACCCTCGCCGAGCAGCATGCCGTTGTACTCGTATGGCAACTCGTTCTCAGCCACCTCGGCTTCTACGTCGATGGTGTCAGGAGCGCTGACATTCAGCACGAAGGTTATCACTGAGTCGCAGCCGGTCACGAGCGACGGTATGGTGTCGAAGTAAACACCGGCACGGTCGAGTTCGACAGCACCCTTGCCGGTCTGCCATGTGAACTTCGAGCCTTGGCATATCGTCTCTTCCATCTGACCTTTCTGACGCGGGATGACGTTGAGCGAGAAGGTTGTTATCGAGTCGCAACCCGTCACCTCAGATACACTCTTGATCTTATAGTTACCGGCAGCTGTCAGAGGCTGAGTTCCAAAGGTGGTGAATATCTCACCTTCGCAGATGGTAGCCGAACCGAGGTCGGTGACAGGAGCTTCAAGAACGTTGTAGGTAAGGGTAAACAGCGTATCCTTAGCCGTCATCGAGAGCACGTAGTCGCTCATGGTGTTGGCACCGGGCACGGTGACGTCACCGTCAACGAAGAAGATGTCGCGTATGCTGCTGTTGTAGTCTTCGTATTGGCAGAGTGTTACCTCGTCGTTCACCTTCTCGTAGAAGTTGATGTGGTAGTCGTCGATGTGCATCTCGTTGTCGGCGTTGCTGACTGTCGACTCCATGTAGAATGCCACTTTGATAGCCTTACCACGATACTTGTCGAGTTTGAGTGTGAAACGTTCTACGCCTTCAGCCGAGCCTTCGGTATAGCTTCTTGAGCCTTGGAACGGCACTTCGTTGAGCACGTAGTCGCCCGGTCCGTAGAAGTAGCCTTCCGACAGCGGGTCGGTGCCGGTCTCGTTGTTCCAGATGATAGCGTTTTCGCGCTTCCACGTCTTGCCCGCATCTTCTGATACGATAACCATAAACTGGTCATCGTAGCCGGACAGACCGTTGTCGGCATGAGTGATGGGGAAGTTATAAGCGCTTGTCGAGCTGTAAGCTTTATATTCGCTGTAGCTGATAGCAAACGAGAGCATAGCGTCGGCGGTGTCGGGCAGTATCACGGTAGGCGATACCATCCAGAAGTTAGCATTCGACAGGTATGTACGAGCGGCATAGTGGTAGCCTGAGAGTCCGACGTTCTGAACGCGTGCCCATCCGGTGTTGGCACCTGTCGATGCCACCTCTGTCCATGCATATTCGTCGGTGTCGAAGACGTTATTGGCGAGAGCACGATAGAAGCGCCATCCGTCGACGCGAGCACGGTCGTCGGAGAAGTTCTGGTGGAACATAGGCACTTCGGCGCTGCGGAACGTCTCGGTCTGGCTCCAGTCGCTATTGCCACCCTCGCAGATCTGGCTTACACGTACGTAGTACTCGTTGGAGCCATGCAGACCATAGATGGTGTCGAAGTTGGTCTTGAGAGTGTCGACAGCTATCAAAGTGCTATCAGGGAAGGTGAAGTCTTGCGACATTTGCAGTATGTAGCCCTGAGCTGTTGCCACCTCTTGCCATGTCACTACCATACTCTCGTCGTCGTCTTCTACCTGTGTCAGTCCGACAGGCGAGTCGCAGCGTACGACAGACTCTACCGATACACGGTCGATATATACCGACGACTGCGTGCAGGTGGTAGTACCATTCGATGCACCCTCGTAGATAGCACGTATGTAAGCATACGGACCTACGGCATTCTCAAGAGGTACGGTTACCTTCTGGAAGGTGTAGTCGTTGGTGATGTCAGCCACTGTACCTACTATCATCTCGGGCTGAGTGCTACGTGTGTAACGTATGGTGTCGGTAGGCACGAAGGTCGAGTAGTCGTACGGGTCGGTGCAGGTACCTACTTCTACCATAGCGGCGTTGCCGGCAGCCCATGCGGTGGACACCTTGTCGCGGTTGGCACTGGTGTTGATGCCGTGCGGGCAAGGAGTGAACCAGAAGGTGAACTGCATGTCGCTCATGTCGTCGACGTCGATACGCGGCGATACGGCGTAGCTGTTGAAGGTAGTGCTGTAGGTATACAGGCGCAGTGCCCACTCGCCGTCGAGAGCATAGCTTACTGCCGACGAGGAACCGTAGTTACACGGCTGCGACGAGCTCAGAGTGGTCGTCGTGCCTTCGTTGCCATATACCCAGCAACGCGAGCGAGGATAGATAGTGGTTCCCGAAGAGTAGAAGTTGCGCACCGCGCTACCATCGCCATATTCGAAGCTGGTCGAATAGCCGGCAGCGGCAGGCGTACACTCGGTCGAGATAAGCTCGAAATGAGCTGGCTTGCTATCGCCGTATGCCGTCTCTATCTGACGAACGGTCCAGTAATAGTCGAAGTCGGCTGTCATACCGGTGTATTCTATCTCGTTCACGCTTACGGTGTCTACCCTGAGCGTGTCGGCAAAGTCTTTGCTCGACGAGAGTACCACCTCGTAGCGTCCGCCCTCTTGCTTACCTAACCACGAGGCATGTATGGTCTCGTGTGTAGAAGTAGCCTGCAGGTGTGTTGGAGCAATGGCGGTCTGACGTTTCTGTATCGTCACGTTGTCGACGAAGAAGTAGCCGTAACCTAACTGGCGCATTGCTATCATCGAGCCGGGCTCTACACCCTTCAACGGAACGACGAACTTCTTGAAGAAGCGTGCGCCCTCAGCGTCAGTCAACATAGAAGTTGAGGTCGACAGGTCAGCTGTCGTCAGGTCGTACTCTACTGTGTCGAGAGGCATAAACGTACCCGAGAAATCCAACGGGTTGCCTACTACGCCTACTTCCATGAGTTGCGAATAGGTAGTACCCTTGATATATGTCAGGTTAGCGGGACGTGCGGTAGCGTTCTCCCAGAAGCAACGGCCGTAGAAGACGAGTTCCTTGTCGTCCATATCTTTGATATCGGACAGCGGCAGAACGGCGAAGGCGCCATTAGCATAGGTCGAGGTGGTGTAGAACTGCAAAGCATAGTCACCCTCGAGCGAATAGCGTGTCGACGTCTCATTCTTTCTCATGTATGGCCAGTAGGTCTTGTACGTTGAGTTAATCTCGTACGAAGCCAGACCCAATTGCCAGCAGTTAGGAGCCTTGTATACCGAGTCGCCCACTGTAGTTGAGTTAGGCAACAGGTAGGTGAAGTTCTCACCGTCGAGCAGGTTCTTGGTGGTAGTACCCGGACCATACCAGTGTCCGCCGATAGCCTCGAAGTCGTAGACGGCAGTCGAGTCGGTCGACGTGCATATAGTCTGTATCTTCACACGAGGCGAGAGTTCCGAGATATCGGTGCTGCCTGCGGGCTGCAGATAGATCCAGTACGGAGTAACAGCCTCTAAACCATCGAAGGTATAGGTGTTACCCTTCAGGTTCTCCACGCGGCGAACGAGGTGACCTACCGAGTCGGTGGGGTGCAGAGCCTTGTCGAGCAAGAATAGATCCCAAGCACCGTTCTCACGGTCGTTCCATGTCACCTTTACCGAGTGAGGATAAGCCACTGCACTCTTTATCACGGCAGAAGCCTCTTCCCGAGCTTTGATCTCGAGGTTGTCGATAAAGGCGTAGTTGGTAGCACCCGTAAGCATACTGCGTATCACTACACGCTTGCCCGTAAGGTCGGGCAGAGGCACTGAGACGTGGTCGAACAAGTAGTTGTTCGAAGGCAATGCGTACATGGTGTCAACCGAGTTGGCTGTCAGGTCGGTAGGTGTAAACGAGTAGAGCTCTTCGTAGGTCTCGATACCCTGACCCTCGACAATGGTACCGATAGAGAGGCGCGGACGTGCATAGACGGTACCGAACGTGTTGCGCAGGTTAGCGGTAGCATGGTCGGCAACATAGTTATACGAGCCACGCATGTCGAATGCCAAGCTCTTCTGCTCGCCATTGATTATTCTGGGCAGCACTACCCATGGTGAATAAGTGGTGTAGCCGTAGAAGCGCAGCGAGCCGTCGGTGACTTCGTCGTTGCCGGCATCATAGTCAGGATCGTAACCATATTGCAGCGTCGAGGAGTTGAATTGCATATACGGCACATACGAGTACGAGCTGTTGGTTGACCCGCCTTCCAATGCCGGATGGATGATATAGGTGTCCGACGTAGCACTCGGGGTGTTGCGGACGAAGCCTTCCGAGCGACGGAACGTCCACTTATAAGTACCTGCGATTTCGAACTTGGTGTATGCCGATGACGGTACCGACCACTCTGACTTGTCGCTTCCGCAAAGAGTACGTACCGAGACAGCGTACATCGTCGAGGGCTTCAGACCGGTGACGACATAAGTGGTGGTGTCGATGTCGATGATAAGCTCTGCTTCATTCGGGTCAGTGAGGTTACTTACCTTGAGTTGCCACTTCGTGTCTTTTTCTTTTCCGGGCAGGAACGATACCGTCATGCCGTTGTAGTCGGTCTCGTCGATTGTGAGCTGTGTCGGAATAAAGCAGTTGGGCACGCGGCTGAAGGTGATATCGTCGAGATAGAAGGTCGAGTAAGCCGAACCTTGCGAGCATACAAACGCGATACGTTTAGCGCCCTTGTAGTTCTCTATCTTAGGCAGCGAGCTGAAGTCGATTTGTATCTCTTGATATACCGAGGCAGCCGGGAAGTCGATAGAAGTAAGCTCTACGTAGTTTGACATAAAGGCTGAGTCGGGCACATTGTCGTCTTTGAGCACGCCTATTCCTAATTGGCGGTTGGCAGTACCCGAACGAGCCCAGAAGGTGAGCAGCAACTCGCTCAGGTCGTCGATATCTAAACGCGGACTGACGAGTATCGAACGTTGCGGGTCGGTAGTAGCGTACAGATAAACACTATAGTTAGGCGAGTGAGCGAAACTTGCGGTAGTATATACGTACGGATAGTTATAAGGCGAGGTGGTTGAGGTGGAGTTATAATATCCGCCGAAACAATCCACGCCATTGCCTGCACCGGTTACTGCCTGATGGTCGAAGTTGAAGGTGATAGGCAACGGGAATACCTCATGGCAGTCGGTGGAGAACATATACTCGTTATAGGTGAAGTCACCTTGCTCACCATCCTTGCATATAGGTGCTAAATGCACGTAATAGGTAGTAGCACCTTGCAGTCCGTCGAGCGACAGTGCTTTGCCGGTAACGATGGTGTCGACAAACACATACTCTATCTCACCCTTGAACGGTATCTTATTCAGAACCGTGTCGGCTACAGATTCGGTGGTCAGTACCACACGGTACTTGTCGGTGTTACCATTCCAGTGCATCTTAGCCGCTCCGGCACCTATCGAGTCGAGCGACAAGCCGTTAGGCATCATGCAATCAGGGATAGGCTCTACCGTCACTTCGTCGATTCCGACATAGTTGGCTTGAGCGAACTCCGACAAGAAGATGATATGTTTACCTTTGTCGCCATTGAGGTCGCCGATGTAGTTGTTGAATGCCACTACATGTCTGCCGGGTGTCGACAGCACGTTGATGGTATCGAGTATCACCATCGTCGAAGGCTCACGCGGGTCGGTGATGACGCCCACCTTCAGCTTCTTGGCATAGCTCGACGTGGTACCTGTACGTGCGTGGAACTTCACCTGCAGCTTACTGATGTCGTCGGTGTCGAGCTGAGGAGTGATGGCGTATGCACCCGGTGTAGCAGCGGTGGTAGCCAGATACATATACTTGTCGCCTTCCGTACGGTAAGTGGCAGTGTTGTTTACGTATGGGATATTGGCTTTGCCCACACCTTCTGTCAGGTTACCCGTTATCCAGCATCCTACCTTCTTGCCCGAGCCGGTCTCGTAGTCTTCGAAACCGTCGTAGAACGCAGCCGGGACAGGCGGACACATGGTGTAGAACGACACTATCTTCCACTCCGAGAGTATGCCTTCGGTCTCGTCGCACAGCGAAGCGACAGATGCCGTATATTCTACGTTCGACTCTAAACCGGTGAGCACCACTAAACGTGTAGAAGCCTCCAAGGTGTCGGATTTCAATACCTCGATGCTGTTGTCGAGGGTGAAGACGGTCTTGCCGTCGACTTCGCTCACTCCGCCTGCCAGTATCTCCTGAGTAGGAGCCGCGCTCGACAAGTAGTATACCCACTTGGTCTGAGCACGCAGACCGGCTGTCAGTCGTGCCGAAGAGGTGGTCACACGCGTCACTGTTGCATTAGGCATGTAACACGGCACACCATCGAGCATCACATCGTCGATATAAGCATAGCTCAGCTTCTTGTAAGGTGTGCGGAAAGCCACATACTTACCCGTACCCTTGTATTTGGACATGTCTATCTCATAACGGGTAGGAGTAGTGGTCAGAGGTATAGAGTCGACGGTGACGAACGACTTGAGCTCATCGTCAGGGTTCTCAACCACACCTACTACCAATGTGTAGTTGGCAGTCGAGGAGCAAGCATAGAACTTAAGTGTGATGTCGTCGAAGTTGTCGGCAGCCATCATAGGCATAATGGCGTATGCGGGGTTATATGTAGCAGAGCCGTACAGACGCAGGCAGCAGTTACCCGAACTTGGATAAGACGAGGTAGCAGAGCCGTAGATGAATGGCATGTAGGTATTGTTAGTATACGGCTCGAGGTTGCCCACTGTCCAGCAGTTAGGTCCTTGCGCAAAAGCAGAGGTGGCAGACGTGGTCAGCGGATAGCCTTCGAAGTCGAACACGGTGCGAGCCATCGGGTCGATAGTAACGCATGCCGTCGACACTTGCTGATGAGCCCACTCTTGGATCGGACCATTAGAACGAACGTAGAGATAGTAGTTCGACTGCTGCTCCAGATTATCGAACTTGACAGAGTTGTTACGTGTCGAGTCGCGAACGATATACTCTGCATATTGCTCGGGGTTAGCCACCAACTCTTTGGTGAGCATATAAACCCACATCGAGTTAGCGTCGTCGGCATCGAGGTTGCCGTTCCACTCGACAGTTATGCTGTTGGCATCCGAGGCTGTCTGCTTCAGACCTGTAGCCAGATATTTATTCTCCACGACGCTGATATCGTCCACATACATGTAGTTAGCACGACCATTGTAGGTATAAAGAGTGATATAGCCGTCCGGTCCCTCGTAGTCGCCGAAGCCAAACGAGAAGTTCTGCCAATAAGGAGCGGTGGTGGTAGAGGCTGTTATCAGCACTACCGAGTCGACGGGAACCAGCGTCTCGTAGTTACCCGGCTCGGTCATCACACCCACATACAGGCGATAGCCCACTGAGGAATACGTCATCTTACCACGTACCAGCAGGTCTTTCAGGTTACCTGCCATCTTGGGCAACGAGATGATAGAACCGTAAGCGGTGGTAGAATACATATACATATCACGCAGGTTCGTTCCGCCCTCGTTATACTGGGTGGTGGTCACATTGCGGATATACGGATACGACTTCGTATCCGTAAGGTAGGTGGGTGTCCAGCACGGAGGCAGCACACCTGTACCCGATGCCTCTATCTCTTCGAAGTCGGTATGGAAAGGTATCGGCATCGCCGACGGACATTCGGTAAGGAAGGTGGCAGCCGACGACCACTCGGTAGGCTCGTTGTCGCAGTATGCCTGTACGTAAACGTAATATCTGGTAGCATACTTCAACCCTTCGAGAACGACATAGTTGGTGTCGAGTGTCACATCGAGGATATCGCCGGGGATCTGGCTGTCGACGGTCATGTCGGCATCGTCGACATACTTCGAGAACACTTTGACGTTCCACTTTACAGCGGCACCTTTGCTCCAACGGATGATAGCACTCGACTCCGACTCTTCGACAGTGATACCCGTCGTCACGGGGCAGTCGACAACCTTGTTGACCGTGAGGTTATCAACATAGTTGGTCGAATACTGTGCTCCGTCAGGCTCCATCCAGCGCAGTACGATATAGTGGCCATCGCCCTTGTAGTCGAGGAAGTTGGTGTAGCAACGACGCCAGCTTTCCGAGGCGTAGAACTCGTCGATATATTCGAATGTCGACATTTGCGACGGGTCGGTCATCACGCCTACCTGAATACGGCAGCGTGCCACATTTGCAGCGGTCTGCGACGAGAGGTAGAAAGTAAGCTGCACGCTGTCGACTTCTTCGATATATGGCAATACTAATCTCGACTCGTTACCGGCATCCATATTCAGATATATCATCTGCGTACCGCTTTGTGCCGATATCGACGAGGTGTTAGCATATATGTACGGAGCGTCCACATCGGTGGAATACACCTGCATACCTGCGGGATAGAACACGTTACCTACACCATTGAGGTTGTACATACCCTCGTCGGCTTCGAAATTGAAGGTCATCGGTAACTCACGTTCGGCAGAGGTCCATACCTCGCGAGGCTCCGACCATGCCGACACGCCCGAGGCGTATACTGCCTGCACGGCGACCTTATATATCGTCGAGGGCTGCAGACCGTTTATCGTAGCCTTAGCTGTAGCCACGTTAGACTGTGGCAGCGACTCGGTAGCGTCTATCGTGGTGCCCGAGACTACTATATCTTTGGCTACAACCACGTTGTACGACTGCACGTCAGCTGCAGGTGCTGCCCACTCTATAGTAGCCTCTTTGCTCTTGGGATATACAAAGAAGGTCTGGTAGTCGGGCTTCTGACGGTCAGGACGTTTTTCGATGGTCACCTCATCGATATAGAACTGGTTAGGCTTGTCGAAGTAGCTTGCAAACACAAGAAAACGGCCGTTGCCGGTATAGTTGGCAAGCGAGACCGTATATTCCTCTATCACATCTTTCTTGGTTATCTTGACAGTGTCGACAGCTACCATCGTCGTGAAATCGGTCGGGTCGGTAGCTATACCCACTATGATAGATGTGGCGTATGTACGCTGGAAAGCACGCTGAGCTACGGTAGCCCAGAAGCGCACTTGGCAGTCTTTGATGTCTTCACCCACAAGCTCGGGAGATGCCATATACGCAAGTGTATTGGCAGGCAACGGCGTGGTGAAACGACCGGAAGTAACCGAGTAAGTACCGTTAAACACAGCTGCCGGTGTGGCAGGGTCGGTGTGTGAATAGATCGGGTAATAAGTCTGCCCCATCCACAAACCCAACAGCGGCGGTATGGCTCCGCCCCAGGTCCACGACGGCAGACGCATGTCCGACACCTGGTTGGAGGTGTGAATCATGAAGAAGTCCTCGTGGTAGGGTATCTGCTCGCGATAAGCCATAGTGAATTCCTGAGGGTCGCTCCATTCACTGAGCTGACCACCGCATATCGACTGCATATACACATAATACTTGGTGTTAGCTTGCAGTCCGACAGCTGTCATACGGAACACACCGTCGTAAGGCACAATGGTGTCGACGGCAATCACTGCGGGGTCGATAAGTCCGAGTGTGTCCATCTCTGCCTGCTCTTTGGAGAAGACGATATGGAACTCGTCGGCATCCCAGTTGGCATGCCAGCTCACCGTTGCCTCACCGTTGCCTACGCCCGTCATCGTGATGTCCGACGGACGGGTACACTCCGGATACGAACGCACTACGATAGAGTCGAGCACGATACCGCGACCTAAGTTATCGGTTCCCTCGAAGGCTATCTGGTAGGTCTTCGAGTTGAAACTCGGCAGCTCGATAGTCTCGGCTTGCCATCCGCTGTAGGCTTTGTTATACTCAGCCTCAGGCAGTAGTGTCCAGTCGTCCTCGGGATTAGCACGATAGTAGACACGCAGTGTGTCGAAGTCGGCTGTCCACTTGTCTTGCGCATGGTAGAAGCGCAATATCGGACGATAGACGTCGGTAAGGTCCATCACAGGCGATACCAGACGTGTCTTAAAACCGATGGTCTGACCCGTAGTGTTGCGCAGGTAAGCACGATGTGTGCCACCCTTGTCAAGCTTGTAGTCAGGCAACTGAGCATTCGGATGACGATAGTCCGAAAGCTCTTCAACGGCCCAGTCCTGATGACCAACGACATATTCCTGGGTCCATGTCGATGGAATCTGACCGGTCTCGAAGCTCTCTTGCAAACGAACAACAAAGCCGTTCTGAGCTCCGATGCTTAGCGGCATTAGCACTAATGCCAACAAAAAGAGATAAGTCTTTTTCATAAGCACATTTTTTGATTACACATAAATTAACTATATACCTTTTACAGTATTTTGACAAATAGGATTTGCAAAATGCACAAAATCGCGACAAAATTACGAAAATAATTCTATATACAAAAACAAAATACATCTTTTCGCAGCATTTGTAACATTCTGCACACGCTCATATTCGCTCACAATGTCAGTTTTCATCGGACATCGCGGTGCATTTGTCAAAAAAACGAAGCGGCAAATATTTGTCAAAAAAAAATCGAAGCGGCAAATATTTGTCGCCTCGAAAAAAAAAGTGGTCGCCACGGGCGACCACTTTTTCAAATTTCGACATCTCGACATCTCGACATCTCGACATCTCAACATCTCGACATCTCGACATCTCGACATCTCGACATCTCAACATCTCGACATCTCGACATCTCGGGATCTCGACATCTCGGGATCTCGGGATGCCGAAAATCGCGTAATTCTCGGCATCCCGATTTCCCTAATCTTATTTGACGAGCACACGTCCCACGTAGCTCTCGCCACTGCCGGTGGTGAGGCGTACGCTGTAGATACCTGCGCTCACGAAGCCGTCAGCCTTAGCAGGCAGCGTCTTAGGCTCGGTGCTGTAGACGCACTTGCCTGTGGCGTCGAAGACGTCGAGTCGCATGTCGCGCATCTGACGACTGCTCAGCTCACCGCTTACTGTCACCGTCTCGCCACGGCTGATAACCGAAGGAGTGATGCTCAGCTCGCCGGCTACGAGGTTATCGAGAGCCTCGATAGTAGGCTCGGTCACGGTCAGCGACAGACGGATGATGACAACACATCCGTTTTCGTCGGTGATGGGAGCTTCTATCTCGTATTCGCCCACTGTCAGACCCTCGCCGAGCAGCATGCCGTTGTACTCGTATGGCAACTCGTTCTCAGCCACCTCGGCTTCTACGTCGATGGTGTCAGGAGCGCTGACATTCAGCACGAAGGTTATCACTGAGTCGCAGCCGGTCACGAGCGACGGTATGGTGTCGAAGTAAACGCCGGCACGGTCGAGTTCGACAGCACCCTTGCTGGTCTGCCATGTGAACTTCGAGCCTTGGCATATCGTCTCTTCCATCTGACCTTGCTGACGCGGTATCACGTTGAGTGTGAAGGTCTCGATCTTAGCGCAACCTGTCTCTTCCACTATGCCTTTGCGTTTGTAAACGCCGGCGACAGCGAGTTCGTTGAAGCCGTAGTCAGAGAACAGAGTACCTTCGCATATCGTTGCCTCGCCGAGGTTGATTTGCGGAGCTTCGAGCACGTTGAGCGAGAGCTGACGAACGGTATCGTTAACGCCACGCTCGACAGACATTGTGTAGTTGTCCATCAGGGTGCTACCCACTGCTACAGCATCGCCGTTGACGGTGAACAGAGGCTCGCCCTCAGCGTCCTTGAGTTCACTCTCGTAGTCCTCGAACTGGCAGATGGTATTCTGCTCAACGACAGTGTTGACATAGTTGACGTGGATATCGTCGATATGGATAACGTTATTGGCGTTGTTGATGGTCGACTCAACGTAGAAGGCGATGCGGATTATCTTGCCTTGGTACTTGCTCAGGTCAATACGTATGCGGTCTTGGTCGGTCGGATTGTTGCCAAGGAAGCGTATGTTGTTGAGTACATAGTCGCCCTTGCCATACAGATAGCCGTCAGCCTTCGGGTCATCCGATTGCTCGTTGTTCCAGATGATGGCGTTCTCACGTTTCCATGTCTCGCCTCCATCGTCGGAGATGATAACCATAAACTGGTCATCCACACCGGTGATGCCGTCTCCGTTGGCAACTTGGTGAGTTATGGCTCTCCATGTCTTGTCGGTCGACCAGTTGGCGTTATACAGTACGTAGTTCATCATGAACGAGAGCATAGCAGTGTCGGTCTGGTTGAGGATGATAGCAGGTGACATCATCCACCACTTAGCCGTTGTCGAATACGGACGTCCTGCGAAGTGAGCACCCGACAGGGCTTCGTTTTCGTTAGCCTGATACCAACCCGCAGTAGAGCCGGGCACTGAAGTGTTATAGGTGAATGTCGCTTTCTCGCTGAATATCTCGCTTGCCTTAGCTGCTGCGAACGACCAACCGTCGGCGAGCTGTGTTGCCATACGGAACTGCTCGTAGTAGAGCGGAGCCTCAGCGGTGCGGAAGTCGATGTTCGACGACCAGTCGCCTTCGCCGTTCTCTACGCATGTCATCTTCAGACGAGCATAGTAGCGAGTAGCGGCTTTCAGTCCGTTAAGATCGAAGCTTGTCTGCTCAAGTACGGAGTCAACGAGCATCGTCTCTTCGTCGAAGCGATAGTCAGCCGACACTTGCAGACGGTAGCTCTTGGCATCTTCGCCCGCCGACCAGCGCAAGGTAGCTGTGGTGTCAATCACGTTAACGGCTTTGAGGTCGCTCGGGGTAGCACATACCAGCTGGCGCTCTACCGAGAAGTTATCGACATATACTGTCGACGACGAGGTAGCCGTGGTCTTACCTACGTTAGGCAACTTGTCGAATACAGCACGCATGTATACGTATGGTCCGACAGCACCGGTCAGAGGCAGAGTGAACTTCTGATATGTGAAGTCGTTAGCAGCCGTCGAAGGAGCTTTTGCCACCAACTCGTCAACAGTATAACGGCTGTACTTGATGGTGTCGATCGGGACGAAGGTCTCCAAGTCAGCGGGGTCGGAGCATGTACCTACCTCCACCTGTGCTGCATTGGCAGCTGCCCATGCCGTCGATACCATATCTTTGTATGTACCGCTTGTACCGTGCGGACAAGGTGTCATCCAGAAGGTCAGCTGCATGGTGTCGAGGTCGAGGTTCTCCATTCTCGGTGTTACCACATAGCCGGCATAGGTAGTGCTGTAAGCGTAAAGCTTCAGAGCAAAGTCACCCGTCAGAGCATACGAAACGGAGGTTGTCGAACCGATGTTATACGGGTAGCTTGTACCCACCGTGGTTGACGTACCGGCGTTGTCGTATGTCCAGCACTGGTTCTTGAGAAGCGTAGAGGTGTAGTTACGATAGTTCTCGGTCGGCACATCGTTGCCGGCTGCACCCTCGAAGCTTGTAGCCACAGCGCCCTCGGTAGGTACACATTCGGTCCAAAGAATAACTTTTGCAGTAAAGTCAGTATCGCCATACTTGGTTCCAACTTGCTTAACGCGGACGAAGTATTGGGTGTTAGGTGTCAGGCCGCCAATCTCGATGTTGTTGTTCACAACCGTCGAGTCAACGAGCAGTGCGCTGAAGCTGTCGTCGGTGCTCAGTTGGAAGCGGAAGCCCGTTCCTTCTTGCTTGGGCAACCACGATGCGAAGATCTGATAAGCTGTGGTCCTGCCTTTCAGGTTGGTAGGCATCAAAGCTGTCTGACGTACCTGGAACGAGATATCGTCGATATACGAACCTAAGTGATAACCCGGTTTGTATAGTGCTATATACTTACCATGTCCGCTCTTGAGCGATACCACTTTCTTCTCCCACCACTTTTCGCCTGTCGGGTCGTCGGTGATCTTGTTCGAAGAGGTCAGCACATCGGGGCCGTACTTGTATACCAAGGTGTCGATAGGAGTGAACGTACCGAAGAAGTCTTCGGGGTCTTCTACCATACCTACCACTAATTCGCGGTCGTAGCTAAGAGCGTTGGTCATACTCATCTTGTCTTTGCTCGAGCCGGTCAGATAATGATATCCGTCGCGCATGTAAAATACCATCTCCATGTCATCGAGGTTCTCGAAGTTCATGTACGGCAGCACTACGTAAGCACGTTGTTTAGCTACTTCCGAAGAGGTATAGAACTGCAGCGCAGCCTTACCGCTACGTGAGTATTGGTATGTGGTAGCTGTCGGCGATGTCGACTCGGTATTGTAACGGATACGCGGGAAGTTTGTATAGTACGTACCGTTCAACACCTGCGTATTCAAGCCATACGACCAGCACTCGTTCGGGTACTGATAGTCTGTCGAACTATACCTAAAGATAAACACGTCATCGTCGTCGAAGTCGAATACCGTTGACACCGGTAACGGAGCACATGCGGTACGGACATCCAAGCGGGTCGAGACAGCGCCAAGCGAGCTGTTGCCGGCAAGAGCAAGATAGATGCAGTAGTCGGTCTTCTCTGTCAGGTCGGTGATCTCGGCAGAGGTAGCTGTCACATTCTCTAATTTCTTAATGAGGTGAGTCTGTGCATTCACGTCGGCGAAGTATACCGTCGAGTCGTATACCAGCACATCCCATGCCTTACCGCCATTAGCCTCCCAATAGATGGTAACAGCGGTGTCGACAACGTTGTTCGAGATGATTTGCGGAGTAGCAACCTCAGCGGTCTTATTCTCTACCGACAGGTTGTCGATATAAGCATAGCACGAGCTCTGCGACGACTTCTTGCGAACGAAGGTCGACAAGATGACAAGGCGTTTGCCTTCGAGCGACGACTCTACCGGCACGGTGATGCGGTTGAACAAGTAGTTGTTCTCAGGCAGTGCATACTCACCATGTTTGTCGGTGGTGTTTTGCGGGTCGGGATATATCGGGTCGTCGCTGATATTCTTCAGAGCCGGCATACGAACCTTATACAGCTCTTTGAAGCTCTCAAGACCGGCACCTTCGTCGAATGTACCTACCAGCAAGGTCGGGGTATACGAATAGTACATCTGGCTGTGGTAGTCGTAGGTCGAAGCAGCAGGATAGTCGGGTGCGTATGCATAGCCGGCACGCACGTCGAAGCTCAGTTGCTTCTTGTCGGCGTTGATAATCTTAGGCAGTATGACATAAGCGGTATCTACCGTCGAGGAAGTATACAGGCGCATAGCACCGGCTGTCTTCGCATCCTCGCCATTGACGTAGGTAGGCGCCGAAGCATATACATAGGTACCATTATTTGCATTACCGGTATTGAGCGTGCGCTGAGCCTTGTACAAATACGAGTCTGTCGCGCTGTTACTACCGGGCGTCAGAGCAGGGTGCAGATAGTACGAAGTGCTACCTTCTACCAACGCTGAGAACTCGTCACCATCGAAGGTCCATGTGAAGGTATCTACCTCGTATTCGGTGCTTGCCTTTATCGAAAGACTCAGCTCCGACTGCTCATTGTCTTCGCACAGAGTGCGAACGGCGATATTGTAGATTGTCGATGACGACAGACCATTAATCACGCAGTCGAAGGTGTCGACTACCACGTAGGTGGTGTCTGCTCCAAGTTCGTCCTTCCACAAAGCCACCTCCCACTTAGTGTCGGTCGGTTTACCCGGCTCGAAGTGCAGACTGATGGTGTTGGCGGTATTTCCGGTAGCTTCGAGAGCTGTCGGCACGAAGCACGAAGGTATCTTACGTATCGACAGGTCATCGAGATAGAACGTACCGGCGGCACTGGACAGGTCGGTTGCGATAGCGAAACGCGTATAGCCCGCAAGCGAGTCAGGAACGATCTCGTCGAAGTTGATAGTCACATACTCACCTGTGGTCACAGGGTTAGTGTAGGTCATCAGGCTGATGAAACCGCGGTTTAGAGCATCGGTCTCGCCCAGAGCGACAGAGTCTTCAGGCACTACGCCGATGTTGAGTATCTTGTTGGCTGAGGAGCCACGAACCCATAAGGTAACCTGCAGGTTCGACAGTTTGTCGATAGCAATCTTGGGGCTGACAAGCACTGTCTGGTTCGAGCTGCTACCATATAGGTATACACTCTGTGCACCGCTATGTGAATACGAAGTGTTGTTGTATACGTACGGGTACGAGTTGCTCGACGCGAGAGTATAGTTACCCATCCAGCATGTCGGACGTTGCGATGTCCCGTTGGGCATATCGTCGAAGTCGGTGAAGTACGGCAACGGCATGCGCTCGGCACACTCGGTCATGAACTGCTTGCCCGAATAGTCGAAGTCGGTAGTGTCGGTGCCGCAGATAGCACGAATGTGAACGAAGTAGTTGGTGGCGGGGATGAGTCCGGCGAACTTAACACCGGTAGTGTCGACCACTACGGTGCGCAGCAGCACTGCCTTCACCTCGTCTTGGTCGAGACCCTTGTTCAATACCGTGTCGGCTATAGCCTGAGAGGTTAGCAACACTTCGTATTTGTCGGCATTGCCTTGCCATCCGATGACAGCTTCCACGTCGGTGAGCGATTCAACCTCGAGTTTCGAAGGTATCTGGCATGCAGGTATGGGCTGTATCTCTACTTGTCCGACACCAATCTGGTTGGTGGCATTGAAGTCGGATAAGAATACGAGGTGCTTACCCATGTTGCCTTCCAAGTCGCCCTTATATCCGGCGAACGAAACGAGATAACGTCCGGGGGTAATGGCTATATCGAGTGTGTCGATGATAGTCATCGTACTAAGGTCGAGCGGGTCGGTAAGCACACCTACCTTCAGTTTCTTTGCGTACGCAGACGATGTGGCGGAACGTGCATAGAACGCTACCTGATATTTGGTGATGTCGTCGCAGTCGAAAGCAGGTGCTATAGCGTATGCTCCGTTATAGGTCGTTGTGGAATACAGGTAGAGGTACTTGTCGCCATACGAGCGATACGAAGCGGTATTGTTGACGTATGGTATATATAAATTAGTAGCACTCTCTGTCAAGCTTCCTGAGATCCAGCATCCCACTTTCTTGCCGCTACCCGTGTCGAAGCCCTCGAAGTCTTCGTTCAGCTCCTTAACAGGTGCACACAGAGTAGTGAAGCTCAGGTGAGCGCCTTGCGAATACAATCCGCTGGCGGGGTCGCATATCGCCATCACTGAGATATGATAGGTCGAGTCCTCCTCAAGACCTGTGATAACTTTGAAGCGTGAAGAGTTAGGCAACGTGTCGATATCGACGATGTTGATGCCGGCTTCTTTGATGGCATCAACGCCTGCCGTAAACAGTTCGTCAGATACCTCAGCATCGGTAACCACATACATCCAATCGGTCTGACCACGCAGTCCGGCTGTCAGTCGAACGCTTTGGCTTGTCAGTCTCGACAACGACGGTTGCGGCTGGTAGCAGCCCGTACCATCGATAACGATATCGTCGAGATAAGCAGTGGTAGTGATGCCGAACGGAGTGCGGAAGGCTACATAACGACCGGTGCCGGTGTAGTTCTCCAAAGGCACCTCGAAATATACATCCTTGCCCACGCCTGTTCCCAAGCCCGGACCTACAGAGTCGAGCACCGTGAAGGTCGACAGGTCGGTCGGGTCGTCCATCACACCTATGATGAGGCGATATGTCGAAGTGGTCGACATCTGGAACGAACCCTTAACCGTAATGGCACGGAACTCTTCGTCGGTAGCTTCTATCTCAGGCATAGCAACCCATGCCGGCGAGTGATTAGAAGTAGCGGTAGCCGAGTAAGTACCATACAGCTTCAGATAGTTGGTTCCCGAATTGGAATAATGGTAAGTGGTCAGCGCCGTTCCCTTGTCGTAGTAGTTGACATCCGTCGTTGTTCCGGTACCGTTAGATGCTACGTAAGGGAAGTAGTTACGATGTGTATATGTAGCAGATACCGAGGGATCAGTGCTATAGCCTATATTGTTGGCATTGAAATAAGTACCCACAGTCCAGCAATCAGGAGTGATGGCCTTCTTGAAGTACGAGATATACGTCTCTGTACCCGAAAGCGAGGATGTAGGCTGCATGCCATACGACTCGAAGTCCTCGACATAACGTCCGGTACCCGGGATCTTCTTGCACTGTGTCATAGCCGATGCCGACGACCAAACGGAGTCGCCGCACAGAGCGCGAACATAGAAGTAGTAAGCTTTCTGCATCTCTAACTCATCGAGAGCCACAGAGTCGTTCTTCGTGATACCTGAAGCTACAAGCACCTTCTCGTCGATAGTGTAGTTGTCGGCGTTAAGCTCTTCGTCGGTAAGAGGCGCGTTGGTTACTATATACTGCCAACCCTCAGCCTCGTTGCTTAGTTTGCCGAGCCAATGGCATACCATCGACGAAGCAGTGATACCCGAGAAGCTCAGGTCCGGAGCCTGGCAACGGAAAGGCAATACGCGAACATAGTCGAGATACGCGAGCACGTAGGTGCTACCGCGAAGCGGTCCGCATGTAAAGGCGATATACTTGCCTGTACCCTTGTAGTTAAGGAAGTTGACCTTAATATCCTTATGCCAAGTACTTGTTGAGCGAGGTGCTACGCTATCCACTGCCACAAAGGTAGAGAAGTCGTTCGGGTCGTCCATCACGCCTACGTATACGTATGATGCGGCAAGCGTTGCGGCAGAATAGTAGTCGAACAACAACATCATATCTTCAAGTGGCATATCTAATTCAGGCATAGCCGCCCAACCTATCTCCGAGGCACTATTAGTACGCACGTACAAGCATCCTTTATGCTCAGGGTCAAGACCATCACTATCGTACGAGCTATACAGATACTGATAGTTGCATCCGCCCCAATACCAGCATACCGGGTGGAATCCTGAACCTAAATTACCTTCTCGGTCGCCGTTGAAGGTCTCAACATAAGGCACTGTGAACATAGGCTTGCAATCTGTTGTCATCGGTGAAGCCGAGGTCCATTCTGTAAGATTACCATCACAATCGGCTTGAATGTAGGTGTAATAGGTCTTAGCAAAATCCAAGCCGGTGACGGTAAGTGTAGGAGTACCTATCACGCTGCCATCATACATGTCGCCTTTGACTTTGGTATCGACGGTAAGGTCGGCATCGTCGAACATATAAGAGCTTACCTTTACGTTCCAAGCGGTAGCACGTCCTTTGTTCCAAGTGATAACCAAAGAAGTGTCGGTAGCAGTGTAGTCGACGCCGGTAACTATCGGGCAGTCGACAAGCTCTGATATTGTGACATCGTCGATATAGTTAGTCGAATAGCTTGCACCTTCGGGTTCCATCCAACGCAGGGCTATATACTTGCCCTTGCCGGTGTACTCTACGAAGTTGCCGTAGCAGCGCTGCCATTTCTCGGCTGCCTTGAACTCGTCGACCTTAACAAAGGTATTCAGGTCAAACGGCGACGTCATCACACCAAGCTCGATGTTGCAACGCGGTTTGTTGGCTGCTGTCTGCGAGCAGAGGAAGAAGTTAATCTGCGCCTTTGTCACATCATCCACTTCGGGGAACACAATCCATGCGTCTTTGCCGGCGTCCATGTTCAGATACAAGAACTTGTCGCCGTCTTTGCCGGCTAAAGCAGAGGTCTTAGCTGTGTTACGAGGCCAATCCACATCCGACGAGAACATCATGATGTTGTTCGGATAGAAATACGACGACACACCCTGACGAGTATAGTAGCCCTCTGAGTCTTCGAAGCTGAAATGCATCGGCAGCGGCATGTCAGCCGAGGTCTGGAACCAGCGAGGCTCCGACCACTCCGACACACCGGCGGCATACACTGCCTGTACGGCTACGAAATAGCCCTTGGCATCCCAAGGTCTCAAACCTGTGATAGTAGCCGAAGCTGTAGTAGAATTGAGTTCTACCACCTTGTCGGAGAGCTGATAACCGCCATTCTTATATAAGGTGTCGGTTCCGACCAAGATGTTATACGACTGCACGTCGGCGCGCGGTGCTACCCACGACAACTCGGCACTTGTCGAGTCGGGTATGATATGGAAGGTCTGATAGTCGGGCTTTGCCGTCTGTGGACGCGGCTCGATAGTCACCTCGTCGATATAGAACTGGTTGGGTTTGTCGAAGTAGCTTGCGAACACTACAAAACGACCGTTGCCCGTATACTTCTCCAGCGACACGGTGAACTCCTCTATCACATCTTTGGTAGTGATGGTGACAGTGTCAACCGGCGTGAAGGTAGTGATATCGGTGGGGTCGGTAGCGATGCCGACGATGATACTATTGGCATTCTTGCGCAGGAAACGCTGCGCCATAGTAGCCCACATTCTGACTTGGCAGTCTTTGAGGTCGGCACCGGTGAGCTCGGGCGTTGCCATATATGCCAACGCGTCGGCGGGTAGAGGTGTCGAGAAACGACCTGAAGAATGACTATAGTTGCCGTTGAACACTACCGCAGGATCGTTGATGCGCGAATAGATATAGTAGTTCTGCGGCGTAATCCACAAGTCGATAACCGGAGCTACAGAACCACCCCATGTCCACGACTCAAGACGCATATCAGCGGTGCTATTAGTGGTATAAGGCATCTGGAAGGTCTCGGTATAAGGCAGCTCTTTCTTGAACGCCATAGTAAACGTCTGAGGTTCACTCCAGTCGCTCACCTGCCCGCCACATATCGATTGCAGATAGACGTAGTATGTGGTGTTGGCAGCAAGACCCTGAGCCGTAACGGTAAACTGTCCGTCATACTCCATTATCGTGTCGAAAGCGATGACAGCCGGGTCGATAAGTCCGAGAGTATCCATCTCGGCTTTGCGGTTGGTGAGCACCACATGGAACTGGTCGGCATCCCAGCTGGCATGCCAGCCGATGGTAGCTTCGCCGTTGGCTACGTTCGACAACGTGATGTCGTACGGCTGAGTGCACTCGGGGTACGAACGCACCACGATAGAGTCGAGCACAATACCGCGACCCATGTTGTCGCCACCCTCGAAGGCTATCTGATACGACGACGTGTTATAACTCGGCAACTCTATCGTCTCCCACTGCCACGAACGGATAGCTGTGGTATACTCAGCATCCGGAAGCAATACCCAATCTTCGTCGGGAGCAGTACGATAGTAAACACGCAGGGTGTCGAAGTCGGCTGTCCATTTGTCTTGCGCATGATAGAAACGCAAAATCGGACGATACACACCCTGAAGGTCCATTGCAGGAGAGACGAGTTTGGTCTTGTAACCGATAGTCTGACCGGTGCTGTTACGAAGGTAAGCACGATACGTGCCACCCTTGTCAGCCTTATAGTCAGGCAACTGGTTCGACGGATACTTATAATCCGCCAACTGCTCTACTGCCCAGTCCTGATGACCTACCACATACTCTTGCGACCATGTAGAAGGTATCTGACCTGCCTCAAAACTCTCTTGCAGCTTTACAACAAACTCATTCTGAGCTTTAAGGCTTACAGGCAACAACATAAGTGATGCCAGCAGAAAGAAATAAATCTTCTTCATAAGCACTGTTTTTGATTATACATTAAATTAACTTGAAATGTCTGAGTTTCGAATCAGTCACATATCCGTCACAACATCTGTCGATATGAAAAACCGAATATAGGCGGCAAAGTTACGCAAAAAAAACAGGAACTTAAAATTTCGGCAAGAAGAAAAACGGCTATTGTAACCTTTTGAACAACGAATATGCAATTTTGCAAAACAAATCAAGCAAAACAGCCACCAAACTCACAATACGCATACTATTAAATATCCTATTGCCAATTCCAAGCGGTACCCGTGCCTGCCACAAAAAAAGACGCACCATGTGGTGCGTCTTTTTTCTTTTCCGACAAGACCATCATCAGCGTATTTGGTCTTGCAGGTAGTCGTACTTGTCGAAACGGTCGTCATCGGCAGGTGTCTCTTCCCGACCGACGAGTTCTATTCGCGCCTTGAAACCTCCTTGTGTATAGACTATCGTCGACCCTAACACCGTAAATGCCTCTGACAATGGGATGTCCGACGACTGATACATTTCAAACCAGTCGGGTTCTTCGCCTTTATACTCGGGGTCGGGGTCCCAGGTCTCGAACATCATCTCGCGCGTCGCTTCAACCTCATCACTCGGCACGTACTTGTGAGCGCGAAAGTTAAACTCATGGTCACCATGGTCGGTGTATGGTAACTCGAATGCCGTTTTTATCCTGGCACTCAACTCCTCAAGCATACTCTCAGAGTCGGCTCTGAGCTCAACAGCTTCGTGCCCGAAGTTACCTTCTATCTTCAGCAAATACGTCATACTGTTATCTGTTGGCGTTGGGTTTACATCATCTTCACTGTCCGGTTGACGAAGTTAGCTAACGCTTCGCCCGTGAGTTTGCCGGCTGCAAGCAATGCCACGTCGATGAGTTGCCCGACACGTTCGTCGGTCTTAGCATAGTCGGCATACACCTTCTTCAGGTCGTTTTTGAGCGCTGCCACCTTCTTTGTTGCCTCGTCAACGGCATTCTTCTCTGCCTCGGTCAGCTCGTCAGGCTTCTTGTCTTTCTGCTCGTCATGAAGTCTGTTCTCTTCTGCCTCGGCTGCCTCGAGCTGCTCGACGATAGGTTTAGCGGCATCGGCTGTCGCCGACTCTATATCAGCAAGAAGCTTGCCTGCAAGCGGATGTGCGGTGTTGACGACAAGGGTATACTGGTCAGGCATCTGAGTATAGAAACTCATGCCTTGCTGATGTTGCGACATCTCCTTCATTCGGCGCATGTACTCGTTCTGCGTCAGGAAGACGGGCAACGCATCAGCCGACACCGCCTCAGTGCTTACATAGAAATGTGTCTTGTCGCCGTTGCTCACTTTGCTCTCGAAAGTATAGCGCAGCGCATCCTGCTCGCCCGAAGTGAGTTCTACCTTCGGCTTGTCGTCTTTACTGATGATGTTCTCTATCACGTTCGAGTCGACACGCTCGAAACGTAGCTTCTCTTGCTTCTGCTCTGCCTGAGCGATGATATGAACGTCCAACTCGCCGTCCATCAACAGCACGTCGTAGCCTTTTTGTTTAGCTCGCTCGATATACGAGTAGTTGGCGTCCACGTCTTTGGTATACAGCACTATCAAGTCGCCGTTCTTGTCGGTCTGCTGCTCTTTGATCTTCTCGCGGTACTCGTCTAATGTCGAGAACTTGCCGTCGGTCGACTCGAAGAGTGCAAACTTCACGGCACGCTCGTAGAACTTCTCGTCGGTCAGCATTCCGAACTGTATGAAGAGCTTGATGTCGTTCCACTTGTGCTCGAAGTCTTCGCGTTCGTTCTTGAATATCTCTGCCAGCTTGTCGGCTACCTTCTTGGTGATATGCGACGATATCTTCTTCACGTTCTGGTCGCTTTGCAGATAGCTGCGGCTGACGTTAAGCGGGATGTCGGGCGAGTCGATAACGCCATGCAGCAGAGTCAGATACTCCGGCACTATATTGTCCACCTCGCTGGTCACAAACACCTGATTGCAATACAGCTGAATCTTCTTGCGGTTGACGTCCATGTTGTTCTTTATCTTCGGGAAGTAGAGTATACCCGTAAGGTGGAACGGATAGTCGACGTTCAGGTGAATATGGAACAGCGGCTCCTCATACTGGTCGGGATAGAGCTCGTGGTAGAACTTCGAGTAGTCTTCGTCCGTCAACTCCGAAGGCTTGCGCGTCCATGCCGGAGCCACGTCGTTGATCACGTCGTCTTCGTCGGTCTCAACCTGCTTGCCGTCTTTCCACTCTTTCTTCTTGCCAAACACTATCTCTACAGGCAGGAACTTGCAGTACTTGTTGAGCAGTCCGCGGATAGTGGAGTCTTCCAGATAATTGCTGAACTCGTCGCTTATGTGCAATACGATGTCGGTGCCGCGCTCTGAACGGATGGTCTCTTCCATTTCATACTCAGGGTCTCCCTTACACGTCCAATGCACGGCACGAGCATCATCGCGATAGCTGAGCGAGAAGATTTCCACTTTGTCGCTTACCATAAAAGCGGAGTAGAAACCCAAACCGAAATGACCGATGATGGCTTCTGTCTTGTCTTTGTATTTCTCCAAAAACTCCTCCGCACCCGAGAAAGCTATCTGGTTGATATAGCGGTCAACCTCGTCGGCTGTCATGCCTACACCGTGGTCGCTGATGGTCAGTGTCTTCTTGCTCTTGTCGATGCTCACACGCACCTTCAGGTCACCAAGATCGCCTTTCACCTCGCCTACCGAAGACAAGGTTTTCAGTTTCTGTGTCGCATCAACAGCGTTAGATACTAACTCACGAAGAAATATCTCGTGGTCTGAATATAAGAATTTCTTTATCACGGGGAAGATATTGTCTGATGTTACCCCGATGTTTCCTTTTGCCATAGTTGTATTTGTATTGATTTTTACTCGGTTAATAATTATTTCCGCGCCGACCTACAAGCCGGGAATCTGTTGGCTCGGGCTTAATACACCTACCCGAGACAGATTCTGTAATCAGCGCAACAACTCATATTCAACTCTTGTGCCAAAAGCAGCAATACTGCCAAAATGTCAGCCTCATGCCACAGCCGAATATAACCGCACATTTTCATATTCCCAATAATTTTACTACCTTTGCACGCTTTTTTCAGATTAACCTGCTGAAGTTCCCCGCTCGTTTCATAATGCCCTTATATAACAATTTTATTGCCAAATTATTCCGCTCCGCCTGATAACTGATTGATTATCTGAAAAAAGAAGAAATATTCTTTAGCCTGTTTTCATGTTTTTAAAATTCAATATAATTGATTATATCACAACGAGTTAATAAGGACTCGCTCCTGTCATCTTCCTGTCATCTTCCTGTCAAGAACGAGTAATGATACTTTTCGACAAGGGATCAACCGAAGTGGGAAACTTTAGTTAAGTAACATCCGCATTCAATGTGGAAACTTTTAGTTAAGTAACATCCGTATTAGATGCGGAAACTTTAGTTAGCTTATTATGAACGAATTTTTAGAACGAGAAGAGAAGATAGTAGAGATGCTCCGCACCGTCTACGACCCCGAGATACCGGTCAACATCTACGACTTGGGACTTATCTATAGCATCGAGCTGACCGACGACAACACCGCCGTCATCGAGATGACACTCACCGCACCCTCGTGCCCCGCTGCCGACTTCCTCGTGGAAGATGTTCGCCAGAAAGTGGCATCCGTCGAGGGCGTCAGCGACGTCGACGTCCGACTGGTCTTCGAACCCGAATGGGACAAAGACCGTATGTCAGAAGAAGCCAAACTGCAACTCGGATTCTTGTAACACCCCGCCTCTATGGTCTACTTCCTCTCCGACTCACATATAGGCTCACGCGCCCTGACCGACCGACATGCTCACGAGCAGCTCATCTGCTCCCTGCTCAGCGACCTCGGACGAGATGCCACCGCCATTTACCTGCTGGGCGACATCTTCGACTTCTGGTTCGAGTATCTGTGGCAACAGCCGCAAGAGTATACTCTTACCCTCAGCACGCTGCGGCAACTCACAGACAAAGGTGTTGACGTGCATTTCTTCACCGGTAACCACGACCTGTGGACCTTCGGCGAACTGGCACGACAGACAGGCATGACGATACACCGGCAACACGAAGAACTCGTCATCAACAACCGGCGATGCTTCCTCGCTCATGGCGACGGACTTATGTCAACCGACGCACTACGCAAATACCCCAAACACGTCAGACGACGCATCCGACAGTTTATGTTCATCCGACGTATCTTCCACTGCCGCCCGCTGCAAATGCTCTTCCGACTGCTACCACCAGCGTGGGGCAACCGCTTCGGATACGAGTGGTCAAGAAAAAGCCGCCTCAAAGAGCTCGCAAGACCTTGGCCTTATAAGGGAGAAGACAAAGAAGAGTTAGTGCTGTTTGCCAAAGAGAAAGAGACAACCACACACTTCGACTACTATATCTTCGGACACCGACATATCGAACTCGACCTCCAACTCGCCACCTCGGCAAGAGTCATCATCTTAGGAGACCTGTTCAAGCTATACTCCTACGCCGCCATGGACGACAACGGCAACATCGAACTACGAACACTCGACATTCAAAACAACTAACTACATGCACACCAGAGAAGAACAACTCGCAGCCTTCGACCGGCTGCTCACCATCATGGGCGAACTTAGAGAGAAATGCCCGTGGGATAGAAAACAGACTTTCGAGAGCCTCAGACAAAACACCATAGAAGAGACCTACGAACTGGCAGCCGCCATCCTCAAAAAAGACATCACCGAGATAGAGAAAGAACTCGGCGACGTGTTGCTACACATCGTCTTCTACGCACAGATAGCAAGCGAGACCGGCGACTTCGACATCGCCGACGTATGCCAAAAGCTATGCGACAAACTCGTCTTCCGACACCCGCATATCTACGGACAAGTCAAAGCCGAGACCGAAGACGAAGTAGAACATACATGGGAACAAGTCAAACTCAAAGAGAAAGGCGGCAACAAAACCATACTCGCCGGCATACCCGACTCGCTGCCATCAGTGGTGAAAGCCTACCGCATACAAGACAAAGCACGTAATGCCGGATTCGACTGGGACCACCGCGAACAGGTATGGGACAAGGTGAAAGAAGAGATAGCCGAGTTCGAGGCCGAAGTCGACAACCTCGACGCCGACGCCATGGAAGCCGAATTCGGAGACCTCATGTTCGCACTCATCAATGCAGCACGACTGTATAAGATCCGACCCGACAACGCCTTGGAACGAACCAACCAGAAGTTCATCCGACGATTCAACTACCTCGAACAGCGGGCACACGAACAAGGACGGCAACTCACCGACATGACTCTCGACCAAATGGAACAAATCTGGCAAGAAGCCAAAACAATAGAGAGAGCCCCACAGGAACCCTCTCAACAATAAACAGCTACCGACTCGCCCGCTTTCAACAACGGGCAACGCGCTACTGTTTGTCCTCAACTATCACACTCAGCTTCATGTCGGCAGGCGAGAACTTCGACTCGCTCGACACCGTATAAGTAAGAGCGGTGGTGCCATGATGCTCCGCCACAAGCTCGACAGGGATACTTACGCCATTATAGCCCGGGTTGAAATAAAGCTGACAAGCAGTGGTGTCGGAATTAGCCGTCAAAGCGTACTCAATAGTTGTTGCTTTGACTATCGTGTGCTTCACACTGCTACCCTCCTTGCTTAACAGCAAGCTGAGCAACTGATTAGAATAAGTGGCACAAGCTACCACATAATTCACCGTATCGCCCACATAGATGGTGTCTAATGTATAAACACCGCTATCATTGGCTTTCAGCGACAAGGTGTCGGCATGATTGCGAATAAACACCGACGAACGAACAGCAGGAGTGTAGTCCGACTGACCACTGTTCAGACAAGACATCATAAAAAGCGATACCAATACTGATACCGCTAATATTGACAAACGCTTCATAATAATAAGGCACGTTAAAATGTGCGAAGGCACGTTAAAATGTGCGGCATATAGGACTCGAACCTACACGACTTACGTCACCAGATCCTAAGTCTGGCGCGGCTACCAATTACGCCAATGCCGCAAAGTCGATGCAAAAGTACTACTTTTTTTTTACATACCAAATTATTCACAAAAAAAATGATGACAACACCACCCTGCGAGACGTATTATCACACCTTAGACAACGGCATCCGCATTGTATATCAGCATACCGACTCGCCTGTAGCATACGTAGGTCTGATGGTGGGCGCCGGCACGCGCGACGAAGACCCCGACACCAACGGTATGGCACACTATATCGAACACTGCGTATTTAAAGGTACGCGCGACCTCACCGCCGGAGCTATCATCAACAAAGTAGAAGACGTAGGCGGAGACATCAATGCCTACACCACCAAAGAAGACACTACCTTCTATGCCGCTACTCTGACAAACCACATCGGAAGAATAACCTCACTGCTCAAACAGATGGTCTTCCTGCCCACTTTCCCAAAGAAAGAAACCGACAAAGAGATGGGCGTCATACTCGACGAGATAGAGTCTTACAACGACTCACCGTCAGAACTCATCTACGACGACTTCGAGAATATCGTCTTCGACCAACACAGCCTGAGCATGCCTATCCTCGGCACGCGCAAGACACTACGGCATATCAACAGCCAAAAAGCACTCGACTTCATGAGCCGCTGCTACAACACCGACAACATAGTATATTTCTGCCGCACCGAAGCACCATGGCACACCGTACTGCATATCGCCCGACGCTACCTCGACGACATCCCCGAACGACGCCGGTGCTTCAAGCGGCAAGCACCACAACCCATGAAGGCAGGAGCTTTCGAATACCGACGTCATACCCACCAGATACACGTCATGCTCGGCGGACGAGCCTACCCCCTTACCCACCCTATGCAGATGCCTTTCTACCTGTTACATAACATCTTGGGAGGCAGCAGCCTCAGCTCGATGCTCAACCTCAACCTCCGAGAACGACACGGACTCGTCTACACCATCGAGAGCAACTACACCCCACTCTCCGACACCGGATACTGGAGCATCTACTACGCCGCCGAAAAAGAACATATCGAGCAATGCAACCAACTCGTAGAACAGACACTCCGGCAGCTCAGAGACAACCCCATCCCCGACAGCCGACTGCGCAAATACAAACAACGGCTGCGCGGACAAATGGCAATAGCAGCTCAGAACCAAGAGAATAACGCCCTCGCCATGGCAAAAAACATGCTCTACTTCAACCATGCCCCGCTCTGGACCGAGACCTTCGAGAGAATAGAACAAACCACAGCCCGACAACTGCAAGACCTCGCCAACGAACTCCTCTGCCCCGCTAACACCACCTACCTCTACTACTTATAAAACTTTGTTTAAATTATAAAACATTGTTTAAAACATTGTTCAGAAAGCGGCGATGGCATCGCCGCCCATCGTAACAAAGAGCAAAAAAAATTTGGCAGTTTCAAAAAAAATATTTACCTTTGCAACGAAAATGCGAAATCTGGTAACACTTGACAATACCTTTTGTCAATACAGATTGCAGCAGACTATGCAGAACCGACAGTTTTAATACCAAAAAGACACAGAAACCGCCGGAATATTGATGTGCCACACGCACTCAATGGCTTTTTGTCACTGAACCTAAAAGTGGCAAAACTTCGGTTATCTGTACTTTTTCGGCATATATTATGGTTATCTGCCACTGATAAAAATAAAAAAAATCAAAATAATTTATGAAGAAGATTCTTACCATTTTTTCGCTATGCTTGCTTTGCAGTGTTGCGTTTGCCGACAACCGGAAAGTCTCCGGTGTGGTACTCAACGAAGCAGGCGAACCGGAGATTGGTGTAGCGGTCATCGTGACGGGAACCGGCAACGGTACCACCACCGACTACGACGGCAGGTTCGAAATCAGCGTACCTGACGATGCCAAGACTCTGACGTTTAGTTACATGGGAAAAGAGACGCAGACCTTACCCATAGCCCAAAACATGCGAGTAGTGCTCAAGGAACACACCGAGCAGCTCGAAGAGGTGATAGCCGTAGCTTACGGTACCGCCTCGAAAGGGTCGTATGTAGGTTCAGCACAGAGCGTCAAAGCTGAGACGATAGAAAAGAAAAACACTACCGAGATTTCCAAGGCTCTTGCCGGTGAAGTCGCAGGTGTGCAAGTCGTTAACTCTTCCGGACAGCCCGGCACCAACGCCACACTCTATATACGTGGTATAGGCTCTGTCTCGTCAGGTCAGACGCCTCTGTATGTAGTCGACGGTATCCCCTACGACGGCGACATCTCAGCCATCGACCCGAGCGACATCGAGTCGACCTCGATTCTGAAAGACGCCACCGCCACCGCCCTTTACGGCTCACGCGGCTCTAACGGCGTAGTGCTGCTCACCACTAAGAAAGGTACCTCGGGCGAACATGGCAAAATCGACGTCGACGTCAAGTACGGAGCCAACATGCGACTGCTGCCTATGTACGACGTAATTAAGTCACCCGAAGAGTACGTAGAGTTAGCATGGCTGGGTATATACAACAGCTTCTACAACGCTTACTCCGACGACAACCGTCGTATCAATCAGGTTAACAAAACCTTGTTCTCGTCGAAAGGTATACCTACCGCATACAACCTATGGGACGTAGCCGGACAAGGCCTCATCGACGGCTCCACGGGTAAGTTCTATCCTGACGTCAACCGCAAGAAACAATACCAGCAGATGGACAGCTGGTACAACTCCATCTTCCGCATCGGACAGAAGGCAGAAGCCACAGTGAAGATAAGCGGCGGTTCGGACAAGACCACCTACTACACTTCGTTCGGATACCTCAAAGACGAAGGCTACTACATCGGCTCCGACTTCAGCCGTATCAGCGTGCGTTCGAACATACAGCACCAAGCCAAGAAATGGCTCAAAGGCGGACTCAACATGGCGTATGCTTACACCACGCAAAACAACGCCGGACAAGGAGACAACATGAACAACGGCTTTGCATACGTCAACCTCGTTCCACCCATCTACCCCGTTTACCTCTACGATGACAATGGTAATATCATCATCGACCCCAAGACCGGTGGTAAGGCTTTCGACTATGGTATGAGAGAAGGCTCCGGACGTTCGTTCGGCTCGGGCATCAACCCCGCAGGCTCGCTGCTCTACGACCGCGAGAACTCGGTAGGTCACAACATCAACGCCAACGGATTCTTAGAGATCAAGTTCTACAAAGACCTCAAGTTCACCGCCAACGTAGGTATGCAATACAACGGTACTATCACCTCTGAGCTCACCAACCCCTTCTATGGCGACGCTGCCGGTATCGGACGTATCTACAAACAGCACTACGGCGACCTCAGCCTCACTGCTAACCAGCTGCTCGAATATAACAAAGATATACAAGACAGACACAGCGTGCAGGTGATGGCAGGTCACGAAATCAACTTCCGCCGAATATCGTATATGCTCGCCGGCATGAAGAACCTCGCCAGCCCGACCAGCCTCGAACTAAGTAACGCCGTACAGATGAGTGACATCTCGTCGAACACCTCGACTTACACCATCGACAGCTACTTTGCTAACGCACAGTATACCTACGACAACCGCTACGTCATCTCAGCCAACTACCGTGCCGACGGCTCTTCACGTTTTGCCAAGGGACACCGCTGGGGACACTTCGGATCGGTGGGCGCAGCTTGGATCTTCACACACGAGCAGTTCATCGAACCGGTGAAGGAATACCTCTCCAATGGTAAACTGCGTGCCAGCTGGGGTGTGCTCGGTAACCAAAACATCTTCGCAAACCGTCACCAAGACCTCTACAGCATCAAGTATTCGGGCGGACAAGTGGCATACGTTTGGGAAACCAAAGGTAACGAAGAACTGACATGGGAGCGTTCGCAACAACTCGACATCGGACTTGAGCTTTCTGTCGGCAAATACCTCGATGCCGAAATCGACTACTACTACAAGCTCACCGACAACATGCTCTTCCCCTATTATGTAGCACCCTCGATGGGTTACTCTTACTACTATTTCAACGGAGGTGAGATGGTCAACCAAGGTCTGGAGATGCAGTTCAAGGTGCATGCTGTCAACAAGCAGAAAGTGAAACTCGACATCCGTCTTAACGGTTCGCACTACACCAACGTCATCACCGCACTGCCCGAAGGACTCGACATCAGCGGTTCGTACTCGGTAGGACATAGCATCTACGATATCATGACTTACGAGTATGCCGGTGTCGACTCCGAAAACGGTAATGCCCTGTATCGTTCATACTACGATGCCGACCTCGGCGGATACCAAGAAGTCAACCAAGCCTCTACACTGCGCGACGAGCAACGTAAAGGCGACAACTACATACCCAACGTGAAGACCTATCGCGAGAAACATCCCAACGCACAGATCCGCGATACCGTCACGGCTAACTACAACTACGCCGGTCTCGACTACACCGGCAAGTCGTATCTGCCTAAGTTCAATGGCGGTATCGGCTTCGACCTCACCGTCTACGGCGTCACCCTGTCAGCCAACGCTGCTTTCAGCCTCGGCGGTTACGGCTACGACGGTACCTACGCCCAGCTCATGGGCTCCGACCAAGCAGGTAAATACAACTGGCACACCGACATACGCAATGCTTGGAGAGTCGACATGACAGCCACACAGAAAGCCAACGCTACCATACCGCGACTCAGCAACGGTAGCGACCTGTATGCTAACAGCGCCTCCACCCGTTTCCTCACCTCGAACAGCTACATCAGCCTCAACAACGTGCGCTTAGGGTACGAATTCCCAAAGAAGCTAATCGAGAAGATCAAACTCAACTACCTGCAAATCTGGATTTCAGGCGAGAACCTCGCTTTGGCAAGTGCACGTAAGGGTTACAACCCGACCACAGCACTGACAGGTAGCTCCGACAGCTACCGCTACAACCCGCTGTCAGCATTTATGGGTGGCATCAAATTCCAATTCTAATTTCGAAAGGAGACATAACAATGAAAAAGCAAATTCGTTTCAACCTCGCAGCTGTGATAGTAGCTCTTGCACTTCTCACAAGCTCTTGTTCTGATAGTTTCCTCGACCAATACCCGCAAGGTGGCAACATACTACAGACCCAATACGAACAGCTTAGCAACACCTTGTCAGGTTCGCTGTTCGGCATCTATACCCTGCTCTATCAATTCACCGACCACGACCAGTTCGGTCAGCGCTCCATCGACATGTACACCGACCTCTGCTGCGGCGACATGGCACTTACGGCACGCAACTACGGCTGGTTCTACCTCGACGAGTACGGACGCACCAGAGAACGCACCGCTTATTTCTGGGCTTACTACTACGATATCATTCACAACTGCAATATCGTACTCAACCTCGCAAACGCTCAAAGCGAGGTGGTTCGTAAAATCAAAGAGTTCGGACTGCCTAATGATGGACTGAACGTGCTTGCCGGAACCGACACCTTGTGCAAATACACCGAAGAGGAAGCCGTGGTGGCAGGCTACTACGCACAAGCCATCACCCTTCGCTCCTATGCCTATAGCAACCTCGTCCGTTACTACTCACCCGCTCCGCAAGACATACTCTCCGGTACGGCAGAGACGCTGGGCGGACGTTTCAAGCTCTCAGAGGTGTATGTGGCTCCTATCTATACCGAAGACGACATGGACTCGCCCAACCCGCGGAGCACCGCCTACGACTTCTACACACGCGTGGAACAAGACCTCACTCTCGCCGTCAGCATCTTCGACGCCTTCGACAAGTATCTCGTCCGCAACAACAAACTCGAAGTTGATGGTTCAGTGGCTCGCGGACTGTTGGCTTACTCGTATCTGAACTGGGGAAACCCCAACGATATAGCAAGTCAGCAATACTATCAGAAAGCATTCGACACTGCCAAGCAGCTGATCGACAAAAACGCTTACAGCATCATCCCGAACAAAGACCTGCTCACCACCGGCTTCAACAGCGTGAACAGCACCTCATGGATATGGGGAGAAGAAGTGACGGTAGAGACAGCTACCGGACTCGGTTCGTTCTTCGGACAAGTCGACATACACTCGTATAGCTACGCATGGTCTGGCGACACCAAAGTCATCGATGAAGAGCTCTACGACTCGATACCTGCATGGGACGGACGACGCAAATGGTTCAACGACGGCAAAGCTAACCCCACATACAAGCTATGCCCCGATGGTAAGTTCTTCAGCGCCGTCAACCCGACCTCTACCAGCGAAGACGACATCGACCGCGCTTGGGAAAGCGACAACGTATATATGCGTATCGAGCTTATGTACCTCATCGCCGCCGAAGCTGCTTACCGCTTAGGCAACTACGACGACTGCCGCACATACCTCACTGCCATCACCGACCAACGACTCGACCTCACCGCCGAAGACCAGGCTACGGTAAGCAGCCAGTATGCGGCATGGAAGACAGCTCTCGCAGACAACAACAAGCTCATCAGAGCATTGGAACTCAACTGGCGAGTAGAACTGTGGGGCGAAGGATATGGATTCCAAACACTCAAACGACTAACTAAAACAATAAAGAAAGGAAAGAACCACTTGTATGCAAGCGGACAGGAACTCAAGAGCACACAAGCACAGTTCACCTTCTCTATCCCGTCGAGCGAGACACTCTACAACCCGCATATCGACCCCAAAGTAATGACCAAAGCCGACGAATAATACGGCCGAAAATCAACAAAACTATAAAAACAAACGATTATAAAAACTTCTATTATGAAAACAAAACTTTTTAGTATTCTTTCAATCGCTGTTGTCCTCGGCTTGGCAAGCTGCGGAAAACCAGAACCGGTTAAAACAGTGACAGGTATCAGCATCCGTCAAGGATCTGAAATAGTAATGGCAGAAGAAGAGCAAGTTCGTCTTACTGCAGTGCTCGAACCCGAAGGTGTCGACGGCATCGTGACATGGTCTACTTCCGACTCGCTCGTTGTAATACCTCAACCCAACGGCGTTATCGTAGCTCAATACGAAGGCGAAGCTGTCGTAACAGCTACCTGCGGCGAATTCTCAGCGTCTATTAAAGTGATCGTTAAGCCTTATTACGCCACCATTCGCTTCACAGGTGCCATGCTCCACAAAATCGATACCGACAACCCAATCACCAACGACACCATACCATTGGAGGTTACATTCTCCAGCGGCGAGGAAGGTGTTATCAACGTCATGAAGTTCTGGTCTGAGGTATGGGTATGCTCCGAAGGTTTCTTCATCAACGAGTCAGGCGACTGGGACGGCGGCTCGCAAGGAACAGTGCTCACCGTTAAATGCCCTATGTACTACGCCTCCAAAGAGATGAACCCCGAGACAGGTCTGTCAGGACTCGTTTCACTGGGCACCTACCGCATCACCAACTTCCGCTCAGACACAACAGCACATATAGCACGCCCTGGTATCATCAGTTCCGAAGAGGGGTATGTCGACTTGATGAAGAAATTCTGCGAGCAATTCAATGTCTATCGTCAAACCAAAGAGTCGGCCGACTACTCTGCAGCTTACGACTTCGTTCGCGACGCTGACACACTTATCGTCAACACACGTATGATGACGCTGCACTATTACACCAAAGAAGACGGTGCCCCCAACGACGCCTACTACCTGCCAAGTATTGCTGACGGTATCGTCGACACTGCGGTCTTCATACTCAACGGCGACGGCGTAAGCAAATACATGTACAGCTTCGACTACTTCTATGCTAAGGCATCTGCCTTCGACTACAACTGGGGTATGAATATGGAACTCAACGATGCTAACCAATACGTCATCAACGACAACACCATCCACTTCCGTGAAATCGAATACGAGACCGGAACCCGTGCAAACGCACCTCGCAAGCCGCGTCTGCTGCCTGTAAAGCAAATATCTGACATGCCTATGATCGAGTACGCAATGCAAAAGCAAATACAGATGCAACGCGCTCCGCGGATTGCTAAATAAGACACCATAAGTCAAGCAAGACTGCAACATTTTGCAAAACGGCTCAGCTATCGCTGAGCCGCTTTTTATTGCAGCCATAGTGATCTTGTGATCTCGACATCTCGTAATCTCGACATCTCGTAATCTCGACATCTCGTGATCTCGACATCTCGTGATCCCGAAATCTCGAAGTCCCGAGATCTCGAAGTCCCGAGATCCCGACATGCTCCATTTTGACAAATAAAAAAAATATATTACCTTTGCGTCGAATAATAGCAAATATTAACTATAAGTATAATCCTCAACTCAATGCGACGTATCATCTTATTTTTCTTTTCCCTTACTATATCACTCCGCCTCTTAGCAGTGCCTGCCACCCCTGCGTTCACCACTCGCACCCTACCCGATGGTAGCACCGTCACATACCGCATGATAGGCGACGAGCACGCCTACTACTGCGTTCTGCCGGACGGCACCCCCATCCGTTTCCTCCCCGACGGCACCTATATCGCCGACCCCACAGTAAAAGCTGAAGCCCGGGAATGTCGCAAGCAACACCTCAGCGATGAGCGCCGCCGACAACAAGCATCACAGCAGCGACGCAAAGCGGCATCGGTCTTTCCACGCAAAGGCGAGGTGCGCAGCGTAGTCATCCTCGCTGCCTTTGCCGACGTAGACTTCACTATCAGCAACCCACGTGAGGCGTTCACCGCCATGCTCAACCAAGACCACTATCACGACAACTACGCCACCGGCTCAGCACGCGACTACTTCCTTGCAAGCTCCAATGGCACCTTCCAACCTACCTTCGATGTGTATGGACCATACAAACTCGACCACGACTGCGAGTACTACGGCGCACACTATGGCAACGCTAACGACCGACGTGCCGGTGACATGATAGTGCAGGCATGCCGCAAAGCTGAAGCCGACGGAGTTGACTTCAGCCTTTACGACGAGAATAACGACGGCGTCATCGACAACGTGTTTGTATACTACGCCGGACACAACGAAGCCGAACATGGCGGCGAAAACACCATCTGGCCGCATAAGTCGGCTATCTCAAGCCGGCCACAGCTGTCAGGCAAAGAACTTTACACCTACTCATGCACCTCCGAACTCAAAGGTGAGTCGGGTATCACGATGTGCGGCATCGGGACCTTCTGTCATGAGTTCGGACATGTGCTCGGACTGCCCGACTTCTACAACACCTCCGACTCCGACGAAGACACCTACACCGTCGGCAACTGGGACATCATGGCATACGGGTCATACAACAACGACGGCAGGACACCTCCCGTCTACGGAGCTTTCGAACGCTTCATGCTCGACTGGCTGCAACCCATCCAACTCGACACCGCAGGCAGCTACCGCCTCCGCCCGCTTGAGACATCCAACACCGCATACCTCATAGCCCAGACCGAACATAACCTGCAAGCCACGACACCGTCGCCTGCCGAATACTTCCTTGTCGAAAACCGACAATATGTAGGCTGGGACAGCGTCAGAAGCCATCGCGTCAACGAGGCCGCTATTCCCGGAGAAGGACTGCTCATCACACATATCACCTACAACAACACCACCTGGCTCAACAACACTTTCAACAACTCTACACCTTTAGGCTACGACGTGGTAGAAGCTTACGGCTCTAACCATAGTGCCAGCAGCTCTGCCGACACCTACCCCGGCTCTGCCCACATCACACACCGCACACTTCGACTCAACACCGGCACGGAACTTACCACTCAGCAACTGTTCAACATCTTCCAATCCGCCGACCAAGATGTGGTATTCAGCTACGGCGAAGACACAGGCATAGGCTTCTCTTTCTCACCCGCCGAGCTCCCGACACTCATCACCACCTACGACAGCCGCGCTGTGGAATACATAGTCGACAGCGTCAGCGTCATCGGCAGCGAACTCGACAGCAAGAATGTTGAGATAAGCATCTACTCAGGCAATTTCGAATTCAGTCCCGACAGAGGTGTCAAATGGTATCAAAAAGGCACTACCTTCACCGACACCTGCGACGAGCAGCGCCAATACCTGCGCACCCTTTACCTGCGCTACGCCCCTACACGGCAACGCTGCGACACCCTACTCGGCGCACTGATGGTTAGAAACGACCAAGCACAAAGCAACATACTATCACTCACCGGCTCATCGCCACGACCTACGTATATCACACAACCAAAGATAACGGAAGTGAGCAATGTCACACCATACTCGATGACACTCACGTGGGAAGAAGTCGACGATGCCGAAAGCTATTTCCTCACACTCTACTCGCTGAGCGAGGGACAGACCACCATCAGCCAAGGCTTCGAGAACTTCGCCAACATGGGCACACTCCGACAACAAGGATGGCTATCCAACAAAGCTCAGACCTCCAACACCGAAAAGAAAGAGGGCAGCTACTCGTATTTCATGACCGACGACGGACAGTATCTGCTCTCCGAGAAGTATATCATTCCCGCTGCCTCGCTGTCGTTCTGGGTCTCTGCTAACTACACCGACCTCGATGCCGGTGCTGTAGGAGGGGTTGTATATATCTATGGCATCGACACACTTGGACAGAAGACCTTGGTCGACAGCATCACTATGCGCATCACCACACGCTCGCTGACAAAGACCTACGAGCTGACCAACAGCCCATTAGTACAATTCGAGATAGTATACCATAAGCGCGAAGGCAACGGCGGCGTCCTTCTCGACGCATGGAACGTAACCCTGCCCAAAGCCGTCAACTACGTATACCAACAGCGGGAACGCGAGATCATAGCACCCGGTCATAAGGCTATTGTCAACTCACTCGAGTCGTTAACCACCTATTATGCCATCGTGCAAGCCTACGAAAGCAAAGGTTGTCGGGAGAACATCACAGACTTAGACAACCCATACTCCATACGCACCCTGCCCGGCAACGACAACCGACAACTCACTATCGTCAGACAGGCAGACGGCACTCCGGTCGCATACCTGCCGGAGATAGGCGATGCCAACAAAGTGCTCAACATCTACAACACGAGCGGACAACTCGTGCTGACTATAAACATCACAGCCGCGCAAACCACCATTCCCATCCCGCAAGACAAACTGCAAGCCGGACAGCTCTACATCGTCAAATACACATCCCCGACACGCATGCGCCGAAAAGACGTCTGGGGCAAGTTCAGTCTCTAACGAAGATCATCAGACAAAAAAACATATTATTTCGAAGCTATACCATAACTACTACGGCTACACTACTCCAGTATCTTTATTTTAGTCACAGATTTGCCCCACTTAGGGCAAATCTGTTTTTATATTATCTATCAAGCATTTATCACAACGCTACTTCTACACACAGTAAAAAAAAATAATATTTTTTCAACAAAGTGGGGCAAAGTGGTTTGTCATGTCAAATAAATTGTCTACCTTTGTAGCGACATTCGAAGAAAGCCCCTTGCGTGCTTTCTCGAAATTGGTCAAAATACAAGTAGCAAACTACTATATCGACTGACAATGAGTATCTTTTCAGGCAAAATGGAGGTTAAGATGGACGCTAAGAACAGGTTCTTCATACCTGCTCAGTTCCGTCGTCTTCTCACCGAGCAACAGGTGCAGACGGTATATCTGCGCCAGGAACCCGGTTTAGACTGCCTCACCGTATATCCTGAAAAGGTATGGCAAGAGCGCTTGGAGAGTTATAGGGGTGTGCTCAACGACATGAAGTCCGCCGACATGGGTCTTCTGATTCAGCTGTCGGGCGAAGCCGTAGAGATGAACCTCGACAGCCAAGGCAGGATACTGCTATCTAAGTCGATGCTACAAGCCATCCGTTCTACCGGGCAAGAGCTGCTCATCATCGGCGTCATCGACCGCTTCACCATCTGGGACAAGAAGGTTTACGAGTCGTTCCGCCTCAACCCCACAGAGCTTAGCCAATCAATAGAGCAACGACTGTAGAATAAACGTAGTTTGCCACGAGTAACAACCTACAAAACAAGAACCCAACCTAACCACAGTCGAGTGCTGACCCTTGCGGCAGCAACACCGACAACTAAAAAACGCCATTAGCGTAAACCTTAATTAAATGAGTCACCACAGATGGCTAATAGTGAGTATCATACGGCAGCATTGCTTGCCCCGACTATCGACGGGGTACTTACACGTCGTGATGGCATCTACGTAGATGCCACTTTCGGCGGTGGAGGACACTCGCGTGCCCTGCTTAGCAACCTTAGTGACTCTGCACAATTGTTTTCATTCGACCAAGACAAAGACGCTTTCGCCAATCGTATTGACGATAGGCGTTTTTGTTTTGTGCTCGGCAACTTCCGCTATCTCAAGAACTTCATGCACTTCTACGGGGTAAGCGAGATCGATGGTCTGATAGCCGACTTGGGCGTCTCTTTCCATCATTTCGACGATGCCGACCGCGGATTCTCGTTTCGTTTCTCGGGTCCGCTCGACATGCGCATGAACCGCTCGGCACAACTCACCGCCCGCGACATCGTCAACACCTACGACGCCGACCGTCTGGCACGCATCTTCCGGCTTTGGGGCGAAGTGCAAGACAGCAGACGCATGGCAACAGCCATCGTCACAGCACGCAAGACACAACCACTCGACACCACCGAACAACTCGCCGCCATAGTATCCCCGCTTTGCGGCAGAGACAAAGAGAAAAAAGACTTGGCACGCGTGTTTCAAGCCCTACGTATCGAGGTCAACGACGAACTCGGCGCCCTGAGCGACCTACTTGAGGCCGCCCTCGCACTGCTGCGAGTGGGAGGCAGAATGGCAATACTCACATACCATAGCCTCGAAGACCGACTCGTAAAGAACTTCATCAGAAGCGGCAACCTCGAAGGAGAAATAAAGCAAGACTTCTACGGCAGAAAAATATGCCCGCTCGAGCCGGTTAACAAAAAGGTGATTGTAGCCGACGACGAAGAGGTGCAACGTAACTCACGCGCCAGAAGCGCCAAACTGCGTATCGCACAGAAAACAGATACTAACATCAACTAACCATATTTACTAACCAACATCAACTACAAACATTATGAAACAGGAAAGCAAACAGCGACTTCAAGCAGGTCTGCAATCCATCAAACTCACGCTTCACGATGTGCTCAGCGGTGAGTTCTGGATGAAAAAAAACATCGAAGAGCAGTTCAAGCTCGCCGGACTGATTGTCATCATGATTTTCGTGTTCACGGGCAACGGATACCTCAGCGTCAAGCAACAGCGGCACATCATCGACCTTCAAAAGGAACTCGAAGACTTACAATACGAGTACCTTACTCTATCAGCCCAACTCGTCAACCAAAGCCGCGAGTCGAACGTGAGCTCGCTACTCAAAGCCGAAGGGAGTCAACTCAAAGAAGCATCAACACCGGCCATTAAAATCGAATAGCTATGTCAGACTACCAGAAAAGACTTATATTCAGGTTCGCTCTCGTGTTTGGTGTAGTAGCTATCGGCTTTGCATGCATACTCGGCAAAATCATCATCATTCAAACCACACAGAGAGACCAATGGGCTGCGCTCGAGAAGACGCAGCAAGCCACCAAGCGCAAACTCGAACCCCGACGCGGCAATATCTACGACTGCAACAACCGCCTGCTCTCAGGCAGTATACCTACCTATCGTTTTTTCATCGATATGAAGGCAGACCCTCTCACCGTCAGAAACAACCAGCGCTTCAACCTCTACCGCGACTCTATCGCCTTGTGCCTTGCCACTGTCATTGGCGAGCACAGCAAAGAGGAATACTCCAAGCGACTACAAAACGGCTTCGACAAGAAGATGCGCCGCATGCCACTGCACAGCGGTCGTATCAGCTACACCAAATACAAAGAGCTGATAGCCGCTCCGCCTTTCTACGGTAGCGTCAAACGGTTTGGCATATACTACGAAGAGCACCAGCAGCGCGTCAGACCGTATGGCGACCTCTGCTCGCGTACCATCGGAAGCACCTACTCCGACTCCGGCAACGGCAAGTCCGGCTTGGAGATGCGATACAACGACATGCTCTATGGCAAGGAAGGTGAAGCCATCGAACAGAAGATAGGCACCACGAAAGAGCTGGTGCCTATCACCAACGCCATCGACGGCAAGAACATCGTCACTACCATCGATGCCGACTTCCAAGATATCGTCGACACCGAGCTTCGCAATGCCATGACGCAGACCAACGGCGAATGGGGCTGCTGCATTCTCATGGAGACTGCCACCGGCGAGATAAAAGCTATCTCTAACCTCGACCGCAACGAGACAGAGTCATACAGCGAGAAAGTCAACCACGCCGTAGTACGTATGGAGCCGGGCTCGATGTTCAAGACCATTGCACTGATGGCAGCTCTCGACGATGGCAAGGTAGCACTCTCCGACACCTTCCACGTCAGCCGCGACGGATGGGTCTATAACGACAAGAAACACCCCATCACCGACTCGCATTATATCGAAGAACTCGGAGGTGTGATGACCGTCAAACAAGGACTGACGGCTTCTTCGAACATAGTGCTCTCGAAAGTGGTCACTTCGTCCTACGAGAAGAAAGCCGACCGCTTCATCCGCAAACTCAACAACATGGGACTCGACAAGACCTTCCCGTGCGAGATACCGGGCGCACAGACACCCTTCATCCCCACCCCCTCCGACCGCGAGACTTTCGCACGTATGTCGTTCGGCTACTCCGTAGAACTCCCACCACTCTATACCCTGATGTATTACAACGCCATAGCCAACAACGGACGCATGGTATCGCCACTTATCGTCAAACAGATATACAGCGAGACCGGACCCTCGGAGATGTTCTACTCGAAGACACTGCAACACAGCATCTGCTCGTCGCGAACGTTAGCTCAGGTGCGCGAGTGTCTCGAGAGCGTGGTATGGGATAGCTTAGGTACTGCCTCAGCACGCAAGTGGAGTCGGAAGGCGCAGAGCGACAAGGTACACGTCGCCGGTAAGACAGGCACAGCCCGACTCTTTGTGTCGGGCAGATACCTCACCACACGTCACCGTATCGCCTTCTGCGGATACTTCCCTATGGAGCAGCCTCGATACACCTGTATCTGCGTCATACACGACGTGCAACATCGCGATGCCGGCAACGACTGCGGCGGCACCGTACGGCGTATCGCCGAACGCGTCATGGCACACCATAGCATCGTACAACGTAGCACCGACGCCACAGCCGACAACAAGACCGAACCGCACATCAAACGAGGTATGACCGAACCGGTGGTCCGACTCAGCCGTGACCTCGACCTCGCCGCTTGCGAGAGCCGCGACAACAGACGCACCAAATGGAGCGACCTCAACCGCAACGACAACGACGTAGCCCTAAGCATCACCGGCAACAAAGTGCCTAACGTAATAGGCATGGGCGCTATCGACGCTGTATACGCCATCGAACAGACAGGCATGATAGCCGTCGTCAACGGCACCGGACAGGTCATAAGACAAAGCGTGGCAGTAGGCACCACCCCTCTGAAAGGAGGTACGGTATACCTCGAACTACGGCAGATGTGACCTGAGACCGACTGCGTGAGTGAGAAGTTAGATATTAGATAATACAACAACACCATGATACTAAAAGAATTACTTGCCAACATCAACGTCACCGAGCTAATCGGCAGCGACCTTGTTGAGGTCAGCAACCTGCAATTCGACTCGCGTAAGGTGGGTCAAGGTTCGCTCTTCGTGGCTCAGGAAGGCACCAACATCGACGGACATCTGTTCATCGACGACTGCATCAGCCGTGGTGCCGTAGCTGTGGTATGCAGCCGCACCGACACCATCAGCGTAGCCGGCGCCACCATCGTCGTGGTTGAAGATACCGCCTACGCCCTCGGCATGATGGCATGCACCTTCTATGGCAACCCATCTAAGAGACTACGTCTGGTAGGTGTGACGGGCACCAACGGCAAAACCACCATCGCCACCCTGCTACACCACCTCACCATGGAGATGGGCTACCAAGCCGGACTGCTGTCGACGGTATGCAACTACGTCGGCACTAAGGCTTCACCCTCGACACACACCACACCCGACAGCCTGCAACTCAACGCCTTGCTTCGCGAGATGGTCGACGCCGGATGCACCTACGCCTTCATGGAGGTCTCGTCGCACTCGATAGCACAACAGCGTATCGCCGGACTCGACTTCGACGGCGCGGTGTTCACCAACCTCACTCGCGACCATATCGACTACCATAAGACGTTCGACAACTACCGCGACACCAAGAAACGACTGTTCGACGGACTCAAACCCTCGGCTTTCGCTGTCACCAACAAAGACGACCGCAACGGACTGGTCATGACACAAAACACCAAGGCCACCGTCAAGACCTACTCCACCCGCACCCTCGCCGACTTCCATGGCAAGATCGTAGAAGAGAGCTTCGACGGCATGCTGCTCGACATCAACCGTAACGAGGTGTTCGTACCTTTGGTAGGCCGTTTCAACGCCAGCAACCTGCTCGCCATCTACGGTACAGCCCTGTGCCTCGGCTTCGACGAACAAGAGGTGCTCAGAGTGCTCAGCACACTCAAGAGCGTCAACGGCAGATTCGAGACCATCCGTTCCGAAAAGAAAGGGTGGACCGCCATCGTCGACTACGCCCATACCCCCGACGCCGTAGAAAACGTCATCAACACCATCAACGAGATACGCCGTAGCGGCACACGACTGATCACTGTCGTCGGCTGCGGCGGCAATCGCGACAAAGGTAAACGACCGATGATGGCAAAGATAGCACACAGAGGTTCTGACATACTCATCATCACCTCCGACAACCCGCGACACGAACGCGCCGAAGACATAGCCAACGACATGATGGCAGGACTCGACGAAAGCGAACAGGCTGACACACTCGTCATTCTCGACCGACGACAAGCCATACGAACAGCTTGCACCATCGCTCACAAAGATGACGTCATTCTCGTTGCAGGAAAAGGACACGAAGACTACCAGATCATCGGTGACGACAAACACCATTTCGACGACCACGAAGAAGTAAGAAACAACCTATAGATTTCTAATTTCTAATTGCTGATTGCTAATTGCTGATTGCTGATTTCGTCTTTCTTCTATTTCCGCCGGTTTTAAACCGGCGCACCACGCACACTAAACTCTCAACACTAAACTCTAAACACCGAAACAATATGCTCTTCCATTTACTCAAATATCTCAATGGTCTGTACTACATCCCCGGTGGCGGACTGATGCAATACATCACCTTCCGTGCCATCGTGGCTGCGGTATTAGCCCTTGGCATCTCCATCTGGTTTGGCAAACATTTCATAGCATACATGAAACGTCACCATATATCTGAGACACAACGCGATGCCAAAGAAGACCCGTTCAACACCAAAAAAGTAGGAGTACCTACTATGGGCGGCATCATCATCATCGTCGCCATACTCATTCCCTGCCTGCTGTTAGGCGACTTCAGCAACGTGTATTTCGACCTCATGCTGTTCACCATGCTGCTGTTAGGGGCATTAGGCTTCGCCGACGACTACATCAAGACCTTCAAGAAAGACAAAGGCGGACTCAAGCCCCGATATAAGCTCATCGGTCAGATAGCGTTAGGTCTTATCGTCGGACTGACGCTGCGTATGAGTCCGCAAGTGACGATGAATGAGACGGTAGAACGTCAGATTGTCAACAACAAAGAGGTGTGGGTTAAGTCACCCGACGTGAAGTCGACACGCACCACCATACCCTTCGTCAAGAACCATAACGCCAACTATGCCGACCTGTTTTCTTTCCTTGGCAACGAAAACAAATACCGCGCGGGATGGATCTTCTTCTGCCTGCTTATCACCTTCGTGGTAGCGGGCACCAGCAACGGTGCCAACCTCAACGATGGCATGGACGGCATGGCGGCCGGCAACTCAGCCATCATGGGTGCCACACTGTTGGTGATAGCATACATGTCTGGCACCACCACACTTGCCGCACACCTCAACATCATGTATATCCCGGGCAGCGGCGAGATAGTGGTCTTCTTAGCTGCTTTCGTGGGTGCACTCATAGGCTTCCTTTGGTATAACTTCTACCCGGCACAGGTCTTCATGGGCGACACCGGAAGCCTGATGATAGGTGGGGTGATTGCTGTCGCTGCCTGCATGACGCACAAAGAGTGGCTGCTGCCTATACTCTGCGGAGTATGGGTCATGGAGGCACTAAGCTCGTTCTTGCAGACACGGTATTTCGTGAGCGGCAAGAAGAAGGGCGTACACCGACGCATCTGGACAAGAGCACCGATACACGACTACTACCGAACCACCTTCGACGATCTGCAAGAACATGACCCGGGAAGCACCGTCATCTTCAAAAGCAGCAACGAGCCACAACTCGAGACAAAGATAGTGATACGCTTCTGGTTAGTGACCATCATGCTGGCTGCATTCACATTACTCACATTTAAAATCCGTTAATCATGAAACGTTTAGTTGTTCTCGGAGCAGGAGAAAGCGGCGTAGGAGCCGCCATCCTCGCCAAAACCAAAGGTTATGAGGTGTTCGTATCCGACGCAGGAACCATCAAACCGGCTTATAAGCTTCTGCTCGAACAAAACGACATACCCTACGAAGAAGGCAAGCATACCACCGAGCTTATTGTCAATGCCACAGAGGTCGTTAAGTCACCCGGCATAGCTAAAGAGACGGCGATAGTGCAAGCTATCATTAACAAAGACATACATATCATCTCAGAGATAGAGTTCGCAGCGCGGTATACCAATGCCAAGATGATATGCATCACCGGCAGCAACGGCAAGACCACCACCACCTCGCTCATCTTCTCAATACTCAAACATGCGGGATTAGATGTGGGGCTGGCAGGCAACATAGGCAACAGCCTCGCCCTGCAAGTGGCACGCGAAGACCATGCCTACTACGTCATCGAACTATCATCGTTCCAGTTAGACGACATGTACGACTTCCGAGCCGACATCGCCATACTGATGAACATCACACCCGACCACCTCGACCGCTACGAATACAGCTTCCAGAAATATATCGATGCCAAGTTCCGCATCACACGCAACCAGACAGCCTCGGAAGCTTTCATCTACTGGTCAGAAGACCCCGTCATCAGCCGGGAGATAGAGAAGCTGCGCCCATCAGCCACGCTGTACCCGTTTGGCAGCTCCGCCACACATAACGTGGCATACACCGACGGACAGAACCTGACGATATGTCTGCCACACCACTCAGAGTTAGTCGTACCATGCGACTCGATGACGATACGCGGACGGCATAACCAGCTCAACACCCTGGCTGCCGCCATCTCCGCCAAACTGCTCGACATCAGCGACCAGACGATACGAGAAGCACTCACTGCCTTCAACGGCGTGGAACACCGACTGCAATATGTTGCCACCATTCGCGACGTGCGTTTCGTCAACGACTCGAAAGCCACCAATGTCAACTCATGCTGGTATGCCCTCGAGTCGATGAACACACCCACCGTCCTCATCCTCGGGGGCAAAGACAAAGGCAACGACTACAGCGAGATCGACAACCTCGTCAAAGACAAATGTAGAGCCTTAGTCTTCATGGGACTACACAACGAGAAGCTACACCAACACTTCGACTCGTTCGGACTACCTATCGCCGACACCGACAACATAGCCGACGGCGTACGAGCTGCTTTCGACTTCGCACAAGCCGGCGACACCGTACTGCTCTCGCCTTGCTGCGCCAGCTTCGACCTCTTCAAGTCGTACGAAGACCGCGGACGACAGTTCGTAGAGCAAGTAAAGAAACTATAGACCGACTGCGTCTGTGAGAAGTGAGACCGCTACGCTGTGAGAAGTGAGATAGACTCGGTATTTCCCACAGACGGTTTATTCCCCGCGGATTTAACGGATTTTATACGGATGTGACGAATTTCAAAATTTATGAATAATTCATGGCTAATTAATTATAATTTTTGTTTATAGAGAACCGCCACTCTACAACAAGTTAAATACTCACCATTATTACAAACTTCAAACACTAACACATTATGAAAACAACAACTTTTTTCAAGTCTCTTTTTAGCAAAGAGCATCGTAGTCATTACGACAAAGTCTTTTGGTTGATGATGATAGCCCTTGCTATCGTCAGCGCCGTCACTATGTATTCGGCAGGCAGCCAACTCGTATACCGCTCGCTTGCCAACAACAGCTCGCATTTCGCACCCGTATTCTCACACATCGTCTTCCTTGTCGCAGGCTTAGGCGTAGCGTGGATAGTACAACAGTTCCCCTCGAATATCATACGGGGTATAGCATACGTCATTTTAGCCTTTTCCATCTTCTGTCTGCTGCTTATGTTCGTGCCGGGCTTCGGCGTCAGAGTCAACGGTGCCACTCGCTGGCTCGACCTCGGTTTTGTCACCTTTCAGCCCTCCGAATTTGCCAAGCTGTCGCTTATCATCGTCGTCTCCGACCTGCTCTCGCGCATGAACGACAAAGAGCCGGAACTGCGACGTAAGTATTTCCTTTACGCCTTAGGGCTTACTATCTTAGTCTGCGGACTTATCATGATCAACAACCTCTCCACCGCCGTCATGCTCGGCGCCATCATTTTCATCATGATGTTCCTTGCACGTGTCGACTGGAAAGTGTTAGTGGGTATGATAGCCATCGCTGTCGTCTTCCTCTTGTCCGGCTACCTGATTGTCAAGAATGTATATATCGACCAGCATCGCGCACTTCCACGACCTCTCGCCCGTGCTGAGACATGGGTCAACCGTATCGACAACATGAACGCTGACAACGAGATCACCGCCATCACGGACCAGAACCGCCAGATCGTATGCTCGCAGATTGCTATCGCACGTGGCGCCAAGACGCCCTTCGGTGTCGGTCCCGGACAAAGCAAAGAGCGCGACTTCTTACCATTAGCCTATGCCGACTTTATCTTCGCCATCTATGTCGAAGAGACGGGCATCGTGGGCGCCATCATACTGATACTCATCTACGTCACCATCTTATTTAGAGCATGCTCGTCGTCGTCACGGTTTGGCGACCACGGTGCTATGCTCATGGTCATGGGACTCGGACTACTCATCTCGCTACAAGCGTTTATCTCGATGGCTGTGACAGTAGGCATCGGACCGGTGACCGGACAGCCGCTTCCGATGATGACGCGCGGCGGAACAGGTATCATACTCACCAGCGTATACTTCGGCATCATGATGGCTGTCTCGCGAGAACAGAACGAACTGAAAGCACAAGAGCAAAAGACACTCGACGAAAGCCAACAGTCCGACGCCGAGTTGGTATAGCACTAAACTCTAAACATCGCATTCTAAACATCGCACACAAGAAAGCCATAGAACTACTGTCGCCTGCCCGCGACCTTGCGGTAGGTCAGACAGCCATCCTCTCGGGTGCCGACGCAGTGTATATCGGCGGTTCCGCTTTCGGTGCGCGCAAAGATGCCGCCAACAGCGTCGACGACATACGCGAGCTTTGTAACTTCGCACATCTGTTTGGCTGTAAGGTGTGGAGCACACTGAACACCATCCTCTACGACTCCGAAATCCAGCGAGCCGTAGAGTTGGCATGGCAGCTATGGGAAGCAGGCGTCGACGGTCTGCTCATACAAGACATGGGGCTACTCGAACACGAGCTGCCACCCATACGTCTGCATGCCTCCACACAGTGTGACAACCGCGACGCAGACAAGTTGCGCTGGCTACATAGTCAGGGTTTTCGCCGCGCCGTCCTCGCGCGGGAGCTGTCGGCTTCTCAGATAGCCGACCTCAACCGACAGCTATGCGATACCAACCTCGAGTTAGAAGCTTTCGTGCACGGAGCCTTGTGTGTCAGCTACTCGGGACAATGCTACATGAGCGAAGCCTTGGCATCGCGAAGCGCTAACCGAGGAGCATGCGCACAGATGTGCCGACAGCGGTACGACTTGCTCGACAGCGAACGACGGGTGATAGCCAAAGACAGATATGCCCTCTCACTCAAAGACCTCGACCGCTCTGCCTGCCTCCGCTCTTTCCTCGACGCCGGCGTCACCTCGCTGAAGATAGAAGGACGACTGAAAGATGCCGACTACGTAAGCAACATAGTGTACTACTACCGCCGTCTGCTCGACGACATCTTCGCTGAGCCCGACTCCCCATACTGCCGAGCCTCGGAAGGTAATATCTACGCCTCTTTCGAACCGGACCCGCAGAAGACATTCCACCGCGACAGCACACCATACCTATTCCCGGACTCGGCAGCCGACAACCATCACTCACTACACCTCGCCAACCACGACACTCCTAAGTCCACCGGCGAGCCGATAGGCACCGTCCGACAGTCGACAAAAGGACGTGAGCTGTATATCCTGACCGACCGACAGCTACACCCCGGCGACGGCTTACAGATAGGGCAGCAAGGGTGCTATGTCAACTCAAGCGAACGACAGGCGGACGGCATCACCAGAGTGATGACCGGCTCTGCCATCGAAGTTAAGAAACAGCAGACCGTCTTCCGTAACTACGACAAGCTCTTTCACGACCGTCTGCATTCGTCGCCATGTACACGCCTTCTGCCGGTCGACATCACGATAAGCGAGACACCCAAAGGCTTCTTACTCCGCATTGCTGAGGTAGAGAAAGAGTTCGAGTGCGAGAAGTCACCCGCTCGCAACCCCGAAATAGCACTCAATGCCATACGGCAGTCGCTGAGTAAGTTAGGCGGCTCGCTATTCGAACCCGGGAAGGTGACAGTCGACATGCAAGAGGCGTATTTCATCCCTGCGTCACAACTCAACAGCTATCGCCGCGAGGTGGTGGCGTTGCTCACTGCTAACAGACAGGCAGCGGCTCAGTATCGCGCATCGTACACCCGACAGGCTCACCCCACACCTCTACCCGAGTCTACACCGCGCGACTACCGACTTAACGTAAGCAACGACGCCGCTCGGACCTTCTACAGCCGACAAGGTGCCGATGCCGAGCCCGCCTTCGAAATCAGTCACGACAGCAAAGCAGCACTGATGACATGCCGATACTGCCTGCTCCGAGAATTAGGACAGTGCCGAAAAAACAGCGACCGACATACCGACACCGCCGAACCGGCTTACCTGAGAACAGGCAACCGACTACTACGACTCCATTTCGACTGCGCTAAATGCCAAATGCAGATTTTCCTTGCATAACTGAAAAAAATATACTACCTTTGCGCTAACAAACGTCTCCACCCATGTTAGTAAAGACCTACGGAGCAGCCTTACAAGGTATCGATGCTACCGTCATCACTATAGAAGTGCACGAGCACAACGGCATTGGCAATTTCACCATGGTGGGCTTGCCCGACAACGCCGTGCGTGAGAGTCGCGACCGTGTGCACTCCGCCATACAAGTCAACGGCTATCACCTACCACGCAAGACCATCGTCATCAACCTCGCCCCCGCCGACATCAAGAAAGAGGGGGCGGCATACGACCTGCCTATCGCCATCGGCATGCTTGCCGCCGACGAACAGCTCCCCACCACCCTGCTCGACCGATACATGATAATGGGCGAACTCTCGCTCGACGGCACCCTGCAACCCATACGCGGAGCACTGCCCATGGCAATCAAAGCACGTGACGCAGGCTTTGCAGGCTTCATCCTTCCGTACGTCAACGCCAAAGAGGCAGCCGTAGTCGACGGGATAGAGGTCTACGGCATGGATAACCTCAGAGACGTAGTACGTTTTCTCCGACAAGAGTGCACCATCGAACCCGTCAGAGTCAATATCGACGACCTTTTTGCCGACACTCTGACCGGCATCGAAGCCGACTTCGCCGATGTGCGCGGACAAGAGAGCGTGAAACGGGCGTTAGAGGTAGCCGCTGCCGGCGGGCATAACATACTGATGGTCGGACCTCCCGGAGCCGGCAAGAGCATGATGGCGAAACGCATGCCCGGCATCATGCCGCCACTCACACTCGACGAGGCATTAGAGACGACGAAGATACACTCGGTAGCAGGTATCAAACGAGGCGACATCTCGCTCATCACCACCCGTCCGTTCCGCTCCCCACACCACACCATCTCCGACGTAGCCCTCGTCGGCGGAGGCAGCAATGCCATGCCTGGCGAGATAAGCTTGGCACACAACGGAGTACTCTTCCTCGACGAGCTGCCCGAATACAAAAGGCAGGTTCTTGAAGTGCTGCGCCAGCCGCTCGAAGATGGCAAGATGTGCGTCAGCCGCTCGAAGCTGACCGTCACCTACCCCTCACGTTTCATGCTGGTGGCTGCCATGAACCCCTGTCCGTGCGGGCACTATGGCGACCCGCTACACGAGTGCACATGCTCACCGGGGCAGGTGCAACGCTATATGTCGCGCATCAGCGGTCCGCTGCTCGACCGTATCGACATACACTGCCACATACAGTCGGTCCCCTTCGCCGACCTGCAGAAGATGTCAAGAGGCGAGTCATCGGCTTCGATACGCGAACGAGTGGTGCAGGCGCGACGTATTCAGACCGAACGCTTTGCAGGTGTCGACGGCGTACACTGCAACGCCATGATGACAGAACGTATGCTACACCAATATGCCGCGCCCGACGCACAAGGACTCAACATGCTCAGAGTAGCTATGGAACGACTCCGACTAAGCGCCAGAGCCTATAGCCGCATTCTCAAAGTAGCACGAACAGTTGCCGACCTCGCAGGGTCGGAAAAGATAGAACCGTCACATATAGCCGAAGCTATCTCATACCGCGCCCTCGACCGCGAAGATATGATATAAGCCGGCAGCCGAGAACTCATAGCTGACAGCCGGCAGCCCAGGTTTGCGTAATTCATATTATTTTCGTACCTTTGCCAAACTTTTGCAAAAATTGATAAAATCATATAACTATGTTTAAGAATCAACCTAAGGGATTATTTGCGTTGGCACTTGCCAACACGGGTGAGCGTTTTGGTTACTACACCATGCTTGCCATCTTTGCTTTGTTTATGCAAGCTAAATTCGGCTGGACAGAAGCCACCGCCGGACAGGTGTATGCCATATTCTTGGCAGTTGTATATTTCTCACCGCTGCTGGGCGGTATCATAGCCGACAAGATAGGCTATGGCAAATGCGTGGTAGTGGGCATGCTGACTATGTTTGTGGGCTACATGGCTCTCGCCATTCCCACAGGTGCCGACACCGCCGGCATGATGCTTATGTTTGCCGGTCTGGCGTTTGTGTCGCTCGGTACAGGACTCTTTAAAGGCAACCTGCAAGTGCTCGTTGGCAACCTCTACGACGACCCCAAATACGCCGACAAACGCGACTCTGCATTCTCGCTATTCTACATGGCAATCAACATAGGAGCTATGTTTGCACCGTCGATGGCGAAATGGATTACCAACCAATACCTCAGCCGTACGGGGTTTGTTTACGACGCATCTAACTTTGCCCCCGACTATCTCGAGGCACTTTCAGGAGCTTACGGACTATGTTTCGGTGTCGCCTGCGTATCGCTTATCCTCTCTGCCATCATCTACTTCGCTTGCCGCAACTGGTTCCGTCATGCCGATGTCACCGCCAAGCAAGTAAAGCAAGCCGACGCCAACGTGGTAGAGCTCACACCTGAGCAGACCCGCGACCGCATCGTGGCACTGCTGCTCGTCTTCGGAGTGGTCATCTTCTTCTGGATGGCATTCCACCAGAACGGCTCAGCACTCACCTTCTTTGCAAAGAAATACACCAATCTGACGGTGGGCGGACCGATACGTTTCTGCTTCAACATCTTCACACTTGCCATGATAGCAGCATCGGTATATACCGGTTTTGCCACCGTGCAATCTGACTCTCGTCGTAGCAAATGGATATGCGGCTTGCTCACACTTGCCTTATGGGCAGGCGCTATCGTACTCGGCATCCGCATGGACGACCCCACCTACGCACAGCCATCCGACTTCCAGCAGTTCAACCCCTTCTTCGTAGTGGCTCTCACACCTTTCAGCATGGCTTTCTTCGCGGCTCTCGAGAAACGAGGCAAACAAGTAAGCGCCCCTGCACGTATAGCATGGGGTATGCTCGTGGCAGCTCTCGGCTTCCTGATAATAACCATAGCATCGGTATCGCTCATCTCACCCATGGACCTGGGCGACAACACGCAAAGCATTCTCTCACCCATGTGGCTGATATCTACATATTTCACCCTCACCATCGCCGAGCTGCTGCTCTCACCTATGGGAATCTCGTTTGTGAGCAAGGTGGCACCACCCAAATACAAAGGACTGATGATGGGCGGCTGGTTCGCTGCTACCGCTATCGGCAACTACCTCAGCTCCATCCCCTCGATGCTATGGAATAAGATACCGCTGATGTACAACTGGGCAATACTTATCGCATTATGTCTTATCAGTGCCATCGTGATGTTTGCACTCCTCAAGAAACTCAATAAGATGACTGCATAATAATTGCATTTATGGACGAACTGATAAAATACTTTCAACAGATAGAAACGCGCCTTGCCGCAGCCGAGCAGCAACTCTTGCAGCAACAGCAGTGCCTGTCGGCTCAAACCGCCAAACTCGACAAGGCACAGCAGCTCTTAGAACAACTGACAGCTCAGAACAACAGATTAGAACAGCAGCTTTCTGAGGCAGGACATAGCTACGCTGCTTCACCTGATTCGGCAGAAGTCGATGAGAACGGCCTGCCGCAAGTGGAAGTAGAGCTGATAGTGAGCGAGGAAGATGACAACGACGAAGAGAGAGAAGTTGACATCGCCACACAAGAAAACATAGCAACGCAACAGACTGAAGAACAACCGGTAGACACCAAAGAAGAGACTGACGACACACAAGCTGTTCAAGAAGAAGAGGCTCCTGAGTACTTCGAAGATCCTCAGTCTCAACCTCAACCTCAACCTCAACCTCAACCTCAGCCTTCGGAGCAGAAAACGACCCTTGCGCCGCCGCTCAGCAGCATACGCGATGGCATCTCCATCGGCGACCGCTTCCTCTTCCAACGTGAGCTCTTCCGACAAGATGGTGAGCTGATGACCAAGACCATCGAACACCTCAACTCGATGCAATCGTTCGACGAGGCGATGAGCTACATACGTCGTAAGTTCAATTGGGACACCGAGAGTACCGCCTACGAGCTGTTCGTGGGCATACTACACCGGCGCTGGCAATAACAGAACACATAGCCATGCTTTACCTTGTTCCCACACCTATAGGCAACCTCGGCGACATGACGTTTCGTGCCGTCGAGGTTTTGAAATCTGTCGACCTCATCTTAGCGGAAGACACGCGCACCTCGTCAGTACTGCTTAAGCATTTCGACATACACACCCCGCTGCGCTCACATCATAAGTTCAACGAGCACCAAACGACCGACAGCGTCGTCACACAGCTGCTCTCCGGCGTCAACATAGCCCTCATCTCAGATGCCGGTACACCTGCCATCTCCGACCCCGGATTCATGCTGGTACGCGCCGCCACTAAAGCCGGTGTCGAGGTGCAATGTCTGCCGGGTGCCACCGCCTTCGTTCCGGCACTGGTAGCGTCAGGACTTCCCAACGAGCGCTTCTACTTCGAGGGGTTCCTGCCACAGAAGAAAGGACGGCAGACACGCCTTGCCCAGCTCGCCACTCTCGACCACTCCTTCATCATCTACGAGTCGCCGTTCCGACTGACAAAGACACTCCTGCAACTCGCCCAGGTATGCGGCAACGAACGCCAAGCTTCGGTGTCGCGCGAGATAAGCAAACTACACGAACAGACCGTGCGCGGCACACTGCAAGAGCTCGCCGAACACTTCGACGCCAACCCGCCAAAAGGAGAAATAGTAATAGTAGTAGAAGGAAAAGTTAGAAGTTAGAGATATGACAGATTCTAAGAAAGATATGCGTTCACTCGCCAAAGACACTGTCATCTATGGTGCGAGTTCTATCATAGGCAAGTTCCTCAACTGGTTGCTTGTCCCGTTATATACCTATGTGCTGCAACAGCAGTCGGACTATGGCATCGTCACCAACCTATACGCTTGGACGGCATTGCTGCTCGTCATCCTCACCTACGGCACCGAGACGGGCTTTTTCCGCTTCGCAAACCGCGACGACCAAGATGCCCGACAGGTATACAGCACCATACTCCTGTGTGTAGGCTTCACCTCGCTGCTTTTTGCGGTGGTATGCAACATCTTCGACGTGCAGATAGCCTCGGCTTTGGGTTATGCCGACCATGCCGAGTTCATCTCGATGCTCGCTATCGTAGTGGCGATGGATGCCTTCGCCTGCATACCTTTTGCCTATCTCAGATACAAGAAACGCCCTATACGGTTTGCAGCACTCAAACTGCTATTCGTCTTTCTCAACATCTTGCTGAACCTGTTTTTCTTCCTCGTATGCCCCAAGATAGCAGACCTGAGTTTCATCGCTTCGTGGTATAACCCCGACTACGGCGTTGGTTACGTCTTCGTTGCCAACATCATAGCCACCACCATACAGACGCTCTTCCTGCTACCCGAGATATTGGAATGTCGCATCCGACTATTTGACTTCTCCCTGCTCCGCCAAGTCCTCTCGTATTCGCTACCTCTGCTCGTGCTTGGCGTAGCCGGTATCATGAACCAGACTCTCGACCGTATCATCTTCCCCTTCCTCTACACCGGCGACGACGCCCAGACACAACTCGGCATCTATGGAGCTTGCTTCAAAGTAGCGATGGTGATGATGATGTTCACGCAGGCATTCCGCTATGCCTACGAACCATACGTATTCTCAAAGCACAAAGACCGACAGTCGGTAGAGGCGTATGCCGATGCCATGAAGTATTATATCATCTTCTCGTATCTGATACTGCTTGGCATGGTCGTATATCTCGACATCCTTAAGTTCATCATCGCACCGGCATACTGGAGCGGACTGAAGATAGTACCTATCGTACTCTGGACCTATATCTTCCAAGGCGTGTATTTCAACCTCTCGTTCTGGTATAAGCTCACCGACCGGACTCGCTACGGCGCTTACTTCTCGCTGTTAGGACTTGTCATCACGTTCGTGCTGCAGGTCATCTTCGTCCCGCGCATAGGCTATGTCGCTTCGGCGGCATCAAGCACCGTTTGCTACTTCGTCATCATGCTACTCTCGTATTTCGTTGGCAGACGCTACCTCGCCGTGCCATACGACATGCGCTCTATCGGACGCTATACGCTGCTCCTGCTTGTGCTGCTTGCCGCCTACTACCTGACGCGCTACCTGACAAACCGACTCTTCTCACAGACAGAGACACCTACATACCCCATGACTATCTCTATGGTAGTAGGCACTATACTTCTGATTATCTATGCCGCCATCGTCATCCGACGCGATTTCCCGCTTACAGGTCTGCCCGTCGTAGGTAAGTATTTCAAAAATAGAAGTTAGAGGTTAGAGGTTAGACCGCTACGCTGTGAGAAGTTAGACCGCTGCGCAACAGGGTACGCCAATTTGTAATTGGCGGCGTCATCTAACCGCTTCGTCTGTTAGAGGTTAGATAGACTGTTTCTAATTTCTACATTGTTAAGATTCCGCCGGTTGGTAACCGGCGCACCCACACACTAAACTCAAACACTAAAACATCCAAAAAACATGTTTTCCGGAATAGTAGAAACCATGGCTCGTGTGGTAGCCATCGAACACGACCACACCAACATCCACTTCACCCTCACATGCCCGTTTGCCGACGAGCTGAAAGTAGACCAATCGGTAGCACACAACGGCGTGTGTCTGACAGTAGTACGTCTCGACCCGCAGGCTAAGACCTACGTAGTGACGGTGATGCAAGAGTCGCTTAACCGCTCTAACCTCGGTCAGCTCAAAGTAGGCGACATGGTCAACGTAGAACGCTCGATGCTGATGAACGGCAGACTCGACGGACATATCGTTCAAGGGCATGTCGACCAGACGGCACGCTGTGTCGAAGCGCGCGAGACCGACGGTAGCTGGTACTATCGTTTCGAATACGAGTCGACACCCGAGATGATACGTCGAGGCTACTTCTGCGTCGACAAAGGCAGCGTCACCATCAATGGCGTCAGCCTGACGGTATGCGAACCCGACGTCAGAGGTGACAAAGGGTACGTGAGCGTATGTATCATACCTTATACACACGAGAATACCAACTTCTGCCGAATCGAGGTCGGCACGATGGTCAACCTCGAATTCGACATCATCGGCAAATACCTCAGCCGCCTCGCCGAACTCACACACTAAACAGACCGCTGCGCTACACGTAGAGACGAGGCTGCGACTCGTCTCATGTCAACCCGGCACAACAGGGTACGCCAATTTGCAATTGGCGGCACACCACCCGCCACCCACGCCCCCGCGCACACCAAACACGTACTCTAAACACGCATTCTAAACTCTAACAAGAAGTAGTCACTACGCGACAAAATAGCCTCCAATTTTCAAATATTCAGATTTTTTACTACCTTTGTGCGTTTTATCATCTTCGACATCATGAAACGCATTTTTCCTGTTATAATATTCCTGTTCTGCCACTCGTTGGTGGCAACAGCTATCACCCAGCAAGGTATAGTCAGGAGCATCAGCCGTCCGGAACATAGTGGCGAGACGCTGAGCGGTGCCATCATACGCGTCAGAGGGTCGCACAACGCTGTCGAGAGTCAGCCCGACGGCAGCTTCTCGCTGCTGTTGCAGAACCGGCAAAACGGCGATGCACTCGTCTTCTCGAGTGTGATACTAAGCGGCTTCGAACCTGCTGAGAAGGAGTTCCTTGGTCGGCAGTTCGCTTGCTCCGACAAGGTGCCGATGGAAATCATCCTCGTCAACACAGCTCAGCTGCAACGCGAGAAAGAGGCGATAGCAGCCAAAGCCCGCGAGAACATAGAGATATACTACGAGCAGCAGTTAGCACGGCTTGACAAAGCTCTTGCCGAAGGGGCTCTGAGAAACGAAGAGTATCAGAAGCAACTCGATGCCCTCGAACAGAAATACGAGCGCTTCGAGCCTCTGCTGCAGGCTATGTCCGACCAATATGCACGTACCGACATCAGCCGCTTAGACAGCCTCAGCCAAGCCATCAACGCCGCCATCGAAGCCGGCAACCCCGATGAGGCAGAGCGCCTGATAAAACAGAAAGGCGACCTCGACGAGCGTGAACGACTTCTCCGACAAGAGGAACAGCAACTCCGACAAGCACAAGCCATGCTCGACCAAGCCGCCGCCAACACACGAGCACGCCGCCAAGAACTCGGCGACGACTACTACCGACTCTACTCCATCGCCATCACACGTCTCGCCTTCGACAGCGCTGCCTACTACCTATGCCGCCGCGCCGAACTCGACACCACCAACGTCGACTGGCAGCTGCAAGCGGGTAAGTTCATACGCGACGTGACAAACGACAGCGACAAAGCCGCTGAATACCTCACACGAGCCATGCGACAGGCAGAGGTACAATATACCCACTATAGCGGACAGACCGCCACCGCCTACAACGAGGTGGGGGTGATATGCCGACTCAAAGGCGACTTCACCAAAGCCAAAGAGCTATACGAACAGTCGCTTCAGATCAGAGAGAAGATAAAAGGCAAAGAGACACCCGAGGTAGCTGAGAGCCTTAATAACATAGCCGAACTCATGCGAGCCGAGAAAGACTATGCCGGAGCGCTCAAGCTGCACCAGCGCGCACTCAAGATACGCACCGCCGCCTTCACCGAGCAGAGCAAGGAAGTGGCAGAGAGCAAGAACAACATCGGCGGCATCTACTACTCACAAGGCAAATACAAACAAGCCCTGCCCTATTTCGAGCAGGCCGCCACCACCTTCGAACAGGTGGGCGCTGCACCACGACGCTTAGCCACCGCCATCAACAACCTCGGCGGCACCTACTATCAGCTCGGCGACAGACAGAAAGCAGCACAATGCTTCGACAAAGCCTACGAACTGTATAAAACAGCACTCGGCGAGAACCACCCCCTCACACGAAACGCCAAAGCCAACAAGGATTATATCCTTGGGGAGCAGTGACGCACCAACCGCATCTTAACCGCAGAGGGATGTTTTTTAACCGCAAAGGGGATTTTTACCGCAAAGGGGATTTTTTACCGCAAGGGGATTTTTACCGCAAAGGGAATTTTACCGCAAAGGGGATTTTTTACCGCAGATTAAACAGATTTAACGGATTAGAACAGATTGCTAATATATCAACGTCGATTTCCGCCGGTTATAAACCGGCGCTCCAAAATACAATCGCTATGAAAAAGTACTTCTCTCTTATATCAGCGCTGACGCTTGCGCTCGCTGTCCACGCTCTTGATTTCACATATCAAGGTATCACCTACAACACGTTGTCGGACTCGACGGTTCAGACCTACTCCGACTTCTCAAGCGCGCCCATACAATACTCCGGTGAGATGACCATCCCCGATGTCGTCTACGACGGGAGCAACAACAGCTATACCGTCGTAGGCATCGGCGAGAGCAGCTTCATGTCCAACGACAGCCTTACGCGCGTCGTACTGCCCAACACCATCCGTAGCATCGGCGACTACGCCTTCGCTAACTGCCGCTTGCTGACCGACATCGAGATAAATGACGGCGTGACAAACATAGGACAGGGTGCCTTCGCTCGCTGCATCAGCTTGCAGCAACTTGTGATACCTCAGACGATTCTATCTCTCGGCTCCGACTTCATCGGAGGCTCTTTGGAAGATATCGCCACCCCCGGCAATATCCTAATGAGCCAACTGCGCCGACTGACTATCGAAGCCGCCACACCGCCCTCAGCAGCCGGGGCTTTCAACTCTATCGTGAACGACAGCGTCACGCTTTTCGTGCCAGACACCGTCCTGACTACCTACCAAAACAACACCGAATACTCGTCATATTTCAGTGCCATCTGCGGATATAGCATCGGCAAGGTCAATATCCTTGCCACGTCGTCTTCCGACTCGGTGCAGTTCACATGGTTTGGCGACCGCGTGTCGGTACGCTACGAGTTATACCTACGTAAAGGCACCGAGGTGGTTGCCATCTACGATGTCGATGCAAAAGGTAATGCCGTCAAACGCTCCGCACGCCCACTGCTGTCGCAAACAGCGACACTTGCGCGCGCCCCCAAGCTAACCAACGACACTACCAAGAGTTCGACGGAGATGTTCGTCATCTCGTTGGGAGGCATGGAGACCAACGTCGACTACAACTACGAGATAGTAGGCTTCAACAACGTCAACCACCAGAGTCTCTCCACCACCGGCAGCTTCAAGCTGACCGACAGCGGCATACAGAACGTGCAGGCAGAGGTGGTTCAAGCCATATACTACACTCTGAGCGTAATCACCGCCGACCCAACGATGGGTAAGACGAAGGGAAGCGGCACATATAAGAAGGATGCCGCCGTCAGCATCGAAGCCATAGCCAACACAGGATATCACTTCACCCAATGGTCAGATGGCGTGACCCTCAACCCGCGCGTCGTCAAAATAAGCGACGACATGAGCATCACCGCTTTCTTCGCCATTGACCAACATACCGTCACCCTCGTGTCAGCCGACCTGAGCATGGGCACCGTCACGGGTGGCGGCACCTTCGACTACGGCACCGAGATCACCATCATAGCCAAGCCCAAGACGGGCTACCGCTTCATCCGATGGAACGACGGCGACACTCAGGCGGAACGTAAAGTCGTCGTCAAAGCCGACATCTCATACTCTGCTGAGTTCGACCACATATACTATACCATCAATGCTAAGTCTGCCGACGAGAAGATGGGCTCGGTGACGGGCGGTGGCGTCTACCAATATGCCCATAAGATACACCTCAACGCCATACCCGAGAAAGGGTATGAGTTCGTCAGATGGGACGACGGCAACACCGACAACCCACGCTATTTAAGCGCAATGGAAGACGTGACCTATATCGCTGAATTCCGAATCCTACGACATACCGTCAGCGTGAAATCTTCGTCGGAACAGATGGGTACCGTCGAGGGTGGCGGCACCTTCGACTACGGCACCGTGATCACCATCACCGCCAAGCCTAAGGAGGGCTACGAGTTCTTGCAATGGGACGATGCCAACACCGAGAGCACACGCCAACTAACGGTCGTCAAAGACGTCACCTACACAGCGCAGTTCGCCCTCAAACAGATACCCAAACACACCATCACCGCCCAAGCCTCAGACGCGGCGATGGGCTCCGTCACGGGCGGCGGCATCTACCCCGAGGGCGACACCCATCTGTTAACAGCCATTGCTAACGAGGGCTACCGCTTCGTGCGCTGGTCCGACGGCGTGACCGACAACCCGCGCACCATCACCGTGACCGCCGACGCCACCTACACCGCTGTCTTCGAGATCTTGCGGTTCACCATCAGCGTCACCTCCGCCGACAGCGACAAGGGTAACGTCGAGGGCGGCGGCACCTTCGACTACGGCACCGAAATCACCCTTACCGCCACAGCCATCAAAGGCTACCGCTTCGTCCGCTGGAACGACGGCACCACCGACAACCCGCGCACCGTCGTCGTCAGACAAGACTCTGCCTTCACCGCTGAGTTCGAGATAGCCCGATATAAGGTCACCGCCGTCTCATCAGATGCCACTATGGGCGCCGTGACGGGAGGCGGTACCTTCGACTACGGCACCGAGATTACACTGATAGCCACACCTCTGAGAGGACATGTGTTCGTCCAATGGGACGACGGCAACACCGAGAGCACCCGAGTGTTGACGGTAGAAGCCGACGTCACCTACACCGCGTTGTTTGCACCGCGTGACATATCGCAATACACCATCAGCGTGACTTCCGCCGACCCGACGATGGGAACAGCTACGGGCGGGGGCGTGTTCAACGAAGGTGACACACGCCTCATAGAAGCCGTCGCTAAAGAAGGCTATCGGTTCGCTCGCTGGAACGACGGCGTGACGGTCAACCCGCGCACTATAGTGGTGACAGCCGACGCTACCTACACCGCGTTCTTCGTGCCTATCGACGACAGCGTCAGCGACATCAGCGCCCCCACCGACACCTCACACAAAGTCATGATCGACGGCATCATCTACCTCCGCCACCACGACCGCCTCTACGACCTGCAAGGCCGACAAGTGAGGCAGTGAGAAGTTAGAGGTTAGAGGTTAGACCACTACGCTGTGAGAAGTTAGACCGCTACGCTGTGAGAAGTTAGACCGCTGCGCTGTTAGAAGTTAGACCGCTGAGCAACCGGGTACGCCAATTTGCAATTGGCGGCACACCACCCGCCACCCACAACACGTAGAGACGAGGCTGCGACTCGTCTCATGTCAACCCGGCACAACAAGGTACGCCAATTTGTAATTGGCGGCGTCATCTAACCGCCGCGCTGTTAGAGGTTAGATAGAATGTTTCTAATTTCTACATTGTTTAGATTCCGCCGGTTGGTAACCGGCGCGCCCTGTCTGACCTATTCAGCTGGCGGTCTAACCTCTCTACTTCCGCAGCATGCCCATGAAGCCTCGGATGAGTGACTTGCCTATCTCTCGTCCGATGGTGCTCATGGCGGAGTCGGTAGCCTTCTCCAATGGTGAGCGCGACGAGCGTGAAGAACTGCGGGAAGACGTGCGGGTAGTGCCTGAGAGTGTGCGCCTGAGTTCTTGTTCGCGTCGGCGCATCTCTTTCTCTCGCTCTGCTTTCTGTCTCTCCAACTCAGCCTGCTCGCGTTTGAGCTGTCGCTCATACTCCGCCTGTTCACGTTGTCGTTGTTTCTCTTCCGCGGCTCGTTGACGCTCGTACTCAGCCTGTTCACGTTGCCGCTGTTTCTCTTGCTCTGCCCGTTGTCGCTCATATTCCGCTTGTTCACGTTGGCGCTGCTCTTCCTGCTCTTGTCGCTGCGCATCTTGCGTGAGACTCTCGTAGGCTGTAAATCGGTCGACGGCGGTCTCGTATCTGCCGTACAGGTCGGATGCGAGAATGAGGTCACGGCGCCGTTGGTCATCGAGAGCTGCCATCGAACTGCGTGGACACATGATCTTAGCACGCTCGGTAATCTGCGGGCGTCCTTCGTCGTCGAGCATGCTGACCAATGCTTCTCCCACCGACAGGTCGGTGATGGCGTCTTCGGTCTTGAACTTAGGGTTAGGACGGAACGACTGCGCTGCCGTCCGCACCGCCTTCATCTCGGCAGGCGTATAAGCTCTGAGCGCATGCTGCACGCGGTTCGACAGCTGTGCGAGGACGGAGTCGGGGATGTCGGAAGGCGACTGCGTGCAGAAGTACACGCCTACGCCTTTCGAGCGTATGAGTTTGACCACCTGTTCTACCTTCTGAACCAGCACCTTCGGTGCATCGTCGAAGAGCAGGTGTGCCTCGTCGAAGAAGAAGATCATCTTAGGTTGGTCGAGGTCACCGGCTTCGGGCAGCGTCTCGAAGAGTTCGGAGAGTAGCCATAGTATGAACGTGGAATAGAGCATCGGGTGCTGAAAGAGTCTTACGCAGTGCAGGATATTGACATACCCTCTGCCGTTCTCGTCGCGCTGCATCCAGTCGCTTATCTGCAGTTCGGGCTCACCGAAGAAGAGGTCTCCCCCTTGGTCTTCGAGTGCGAGCAGTGCTCGTTGTATAGCACCCACCGACTGCTGTGTGACGTTGCCGTAGGTGGTGGTGAAGTCTTTGGCATGCTGCCCCACATACTGCAGCATCGCCTTCAGGTCTTTAAGGTCGATGAGTAGCAGTCCCTTGTCGTCGGCGATGCGGAAGACGATATTCAGCACCCCCTCTTGCACGGGTGTGAGTCCGAGCAGCCGACTCAGCAGCATAGGTCCCATCTCAGAGATGGTGGTACGCACGGGGTGTCCTGCCTCGCCATACACATCCCAGAAACGCACGGGGAAAGCGCGGAAGTCGACGTCAGCGACGCCCATCTTATCGAGGCGGCGCCTCAGACCTTCGGTCATAGTGCCCGGGCGCGCCATACCCGAGATGTCGCCTTTGACGTCGGCAAGGAAGACAGGCACTCCCATCTCAGAGAAGCCCTCTGCCATCACTTCTAACGTTATTGTCTTGCCGGTTCCGGTGGCGCCGGCTACCAGCCCGTGCCGGTTTGCCATACGGGCGGAGAGGAACACGTCGGTCTCGCCCTTGCCTATCAGGATTTCAGATTTCATACTTCGGATTACAGATTTTAATTTAACCGCTGAGCGGAGTTTTTTTAACCGCAGATTGATTGTTTATTTTAAACCGCTGATTGATTGTTTATTTTAAACCGCTGATTGATTGTTTATTTTAAACCGCAGATTAATTTTTGTAACCGCTGATTTAACAGATTGAACGGATTAAAACAGATTTCACATGCTTCAACGTTCGTTTTCGCCGGTTATAAACCGGCGTACCCCACGCACACGCACACTTCCTATAGCGAAGCGGGCTGCAGTCCTTCGGAGCTTACTGTCACTTGGGGGTTGCCTTCCACTATTATGGTCATCTCGCCGGCGAAGGCTTGCTGTTCGTAGCTTTGGAAGGGTATCAGACAAGCGGCATCGCCGTTGGCGGCGCCGAGCATACGTCCGTCACCTTGCACGCTGATTTGTATCTTGTTGTCTGCTTGCGGGCAGAGGTTGCCTTTGCTGTCGCACACCCTGACTCTCAGGTACGTAAGTTGTCCGCAGCGGTCGGCGGTGAGTGTGAGTTGTGCGGGCTCGCCTGCCGTCTGCCGGCTCTCTACCATCACGGCGTTACCTTGCTTGTCGTAAGCCACAGCCATCAGCGTGCCGGGCTCGTACTGCACGTCGTCCCATATCAGTCGGTAGCGACGTATCCTACCCCACTTTTCGTCTTGTGCTGCCTCCCAGTGTGTAAGCTTATGCTGTCTGCCCAGCGACTTACCGTTAAGGAAGAGCTCTACTTCGGGCATGTCGGTATACACCATGACGGTGACGTTGTCGCCCTCGTTCCAGTTCCAATGTGGCAGCAGGTGCAGGGTGTGGTCGGTGGTGTTCCACTGGCTGCGGTAGAGCCAATAGCGGTCTTTGGGGATAGAGGCGAGGTCGATGATACCGAAATACGACGAGTGCGAGGGCCATGCGTCGGTATCGTAAGGCGAAGGCTCGCCGAGGTAGTCGAAGCCGGTCCATACGAACTGCCCTATGGTCCATGGGTAGTCGTCCATATTGGCGAAGTCGTCGTCGGGCACGTTGCTCCACGGACAGTACTCGAGGTCGTAGCCGGTGCACTGGTTGGTCTGCGAGTTGCCGTTAGGGTGCGGCACGTTGCAGATGCTGTCGTTGTTGTCTTTGAGGGCAGGCAGCTTATATACGCCGCGGCTCGACACCGTCGATGCCGTCTCCGAACCGAGCACGAGCTTCTGCGGTGTGACGTCGTATACCTCTTGGTAGCGATGTGCGCGGTAGTTGATACCCACCACCTCCATCACTTGCGCAAAGCCGTTTTCGAGTACGCAGTCGACGCCATCCATGCCACAGGTGACAGGGCGGGTGCCGTCCTCGCGAGTGCATATATCTTGCAGGAACTTAGCGTATTTATATCCCTCTTTCTCACATTGCGTGGGCACTTCGTTGCCTATCGACCACATCACCACCGAGGGGTTATTGCGGAAGTGGCGCAGCATGTTCACCATGTCGCGTTCTGCCCATGTCTTGTCTTGTCCGGGTTCTATCTTCTCGAAGAAGCGGTTGTATCCGTTCTTGCACTTGCCCCATTCCCATTCGTCGAACGGTTCGACCATGAGCATGAATCCCATCGAGTCGGCGAGTTCTACGAGCTCGGGGGCCGGCATGTTATGACTGGTTCTGACGGCGTCGCATCCCATGTCGCGAAGCATCAGGAGTTGGTGACGTATGCCGTCGCGCCAGGCGGCAGCACCAAGCGGACCGAGGTCGTGGTGCAGACATACGCCTTTGAACTTACGGACATTGCCGTTGAGTTTGAAACCTACGTTAGGCACTATCTCTACGGTGCGTATACCGAAGGTCTGCTCGTAGGTGTCAACAAGGCGTTTGCCCTCGTAGATGTCGAACACTGCCTTGTAAAGATTAGGTGTCTCGGGCGTCCACAGCCGAGGGTTGGCGATATGTGCTATCTGCTCGAGAGTAGACATGTAGCTTGGGTTGAACTCGAACTTGCTCTCGTATACCATGTCGCGCGAGTCGTAGACGCGGGTATGCACCTTGAGCATCTTAGCTTCGGCAGCATCCACCTCCAGTTCCATCAGCACCTTGGCGTCTGCGGGCTCGATGCTGAGCGTCTGCAGATGAGCACCCCATACCGGCACGTGTACTGCCTGCGACTCTATCAGATGTACCTGACGATACAGTCCGGAGCCGGGATACCAGCGCGACGACTCAGGTTTGCAGTCGAGTCGCACTGCCACCTCGTTGCCTGTCGGTTTCAGATAAGGAGTGATGTCGACATGGAAAGCGTTATAACCGTATGGCCAGAAGCATGCTTTCTTACCATTGACATAAACCTCCGGTTCTGACATAGCACCGTCGAAGAGCAGCTCCACATGTTCCATGAGGTTATCGGGCAGTGTCGTCTTATACCACGCCGTGCCCACGTATGGCAGTCCGCCTGTTCGACCGGTGCGCACCGAGGGTACATTGCTGCCATTCTGGGTGATGGCAACATTCTGAAGGTCGTTGTCGCGTGAGAAAGGTCCGGTGATAGCCCAGTCGTGAGGAAGGGTTACGCTGACGAAGCCCTCGGTGGGCATCACACCCGTCTCGGTCTCCATCGCAAACTCCCAGACTTGGAGTAGCGACTCCTGACGCTGGGCACTGAGCGTGATTGAGGTTGCTACAAAGAGCAACAGAAAAAGTCGTTTCATGATATAGTGGTTTATTGTTAATACTGATATTATAATCTTGCAAAGCAATGCAATCGCATTAGACGTAGCGGTCTAATCTCTAACAGCGTAGCGGTCTAACCTCTAACAGCGTAGCGTCTAACCTCTAACAGCGTAGCGGTCTAATCTCTAACAGCGTAGCGGTCTAACATCTAACAGCGTAGCGGTCTAACCTCTAACAGCGTAGCGGTCTAACCTCTCGCAAGGCGGGGCAAAGATAGTCATTTTTTTTTGAACAATAAAATAGTGGGAAGAGATTAGTTTAGCGCGCGTGTTTAGTGTTTAGAGGGAGCGCCGGTTTCTTATCTCCGCTACGTTACGAACGATCGTAGATAAGAAATTGGCGTACCCTACAGCGAAGCGGTCTAACATCTAACAGCGAAGCGGTCTAACATCTAACAGCGAAGCGGTCTAACCTCTAACAGCGTAGCGGTCTAACC